>JBAZHM010000039.1:0-10110 GCA_041652355.1 Candidatus Micrarchaeia archaeon
AGGACTTTGTTATTGAAACTAATCATTTTTCTTATGATTCGACCTCACAAAAAAATATTTTTTTTATTAGAATGAGTTTCTTAATAAGATTAGCGGTGAATTTTGAAAAGAAACAAGATTATTTCTTCTGCAGCTTCTCCCAGTCTTCCATGAACTTCTTCAGTCCTGCGTCGGTGAGCGGGTGCTTGAACATCATCTGCAACACCTTGAACGGCACAGTGGCAACGTCAGCGCCCAAAAGAGCTGACTTGGTGATGTGAACAGGGTGGCGGATGCTTGCTGCAAGGATTTGCGTCTTGTAGCCGTAGTTTGAGTAGATTTGGCGTATGTCAGCAATCAGCTGCATCCCATCTTCGTTGATGTCATCAAGCCGCCCTATGAATGGCGAGACATAAGTTGCTCCTGCAAGTGCAGCAAGAATTGCCTGGTTTGCGGAAAAGCAAAGGGTGACATTCGTCTTGATTTGCGCATCTGAAAGTGCCTTGCACGCGATGATGCCTTCCTCATTGAGCGGGATTTTTATTACGATGTTTTTGTGCCACTTTGAGATTTCCTTTCCCTGTTTTATCATCTCAGGCGCAGTAAGCGCAGTGACTTCGGCGCTGATTGGGCAGTCTATTAGCTTGCAGATATCTCCAACAACTTCCTTGAAGTCCTTTCCTTCCTTTGCGATTAGCGAAGGGTTGGTGGTGACTCCGGCAATTACGCCCCAGCGTGAAGCAATCTTGATTTCCTCGATGTTTGCCGTGTCAATGAAGAGTTTCATGGGATAATGTCACCTTAAAGTAAAAACGACTTATTTCTTCATCTTGACTGCCGCCCTGACCGCATCCGCAATGTGCGGCGCAGTAAGGCCGAATTTTTCAAGCAAAGAAAGGAAGTCTCCGGATTCGCCAAAAGTGTCTTTCACGCCAACTCGGACAACTGGCACGGGGTAGCTTGCGCTTACGCACTCGCAAACCGCACCGCCAAGTCCGCCGATTATGCTGTGCTCTTCTGCAGTGACTATTGCTCCGCACTCGCGGGCAGCTTTGAGAACCATCGCGGAATCGAGCGGCTTAATGGACGCCATGTCAATGACGCGAACTGAAATGCCTTCAGCTTTGAGCATCTCGGCTGCCTTGAGCGACTCGTTGACCTCGTAGCCGATGGCTATGATTGCGCAGTCTGCGCCATCGTCAAGCAGGTTGCCCTGGCCCATCTTGAATGAATAGGAATCATCATACAGTATAGGGAACTTGGGCCTTGAGAGCCGTACGTACACCGGGCCAAAGTCATCTGCAACCGCGCGAATTATCTTCTTTGTTGCAGCACCATCAGCGGGGTTGATTACACGCATCCGCGGAATTGCGCGCATTATCGCAATGTCCTCAAGCGCCTGGTGGCTTGAACCGTCCTCGCCAACTGATATTCCGCCGTGTGTTGCGACAATCTTGACATTTGCGTTGTTGTTGCATACCGCATTGCGTATCTGCTCCCACGGCCTGCCTGATGCGAACATCGCAAAGCTTGAGGCGAATACAGTCTTGCCGGTAAATGACATTCCCGCAGCAACTGCAATCATGTTCTGCTCGGCAATTCCCATGTCAAAGAACCTGTCGGGGAACTTCTTGCCAAAGATTGCAGTTTTGGTGGAAGTGGAAAGGTCAGCGTCAAGCACGAGTATGTTCTTGTTCTCTTCGCCAAGCTTGGCAAGTTCCTCGCCGTAGGCTTCGCGAGTCGCGATTCCCGTTCCCTTGGATGGTCCGCCCATAAGAATCACTAGAAGAAATCCGGCTCCTTTGCCGGCCCAAGTTCAGCCATTGCCTTCGCAAACTCCGCGTCGTTGGGCGGTGCGCCGTGGAAGCCTGATGCTTCCTGCTCGAAAATCGAGACGCCCTTGCCCTTGATGGTGTGCGCGATTATCACCGTCGGCTTGCCCTTGAACGCAAGCGCCTTCCTGTAAGCATCCATGATTTGGCCGATGTCGTGGCCGTCTATTTCGATTACATTCCAGCCGAAGGCGCGGTATTTGTCCGCTATCGGCTCCAGGCACATTACCTTGTCGACTTCGCAGGTGTTCTGCTTTTTGTTATAGTCAAGTATGATGGTGAGATTGTCGGTCTTGAAGTTGCCGGCTGCCATTATGGCTTCCCAGACCTCGCCTTCCTGGTGCTCGCCGTCGCCTGTGATTGCCCAGACGTGGTTGGGCTTCTTGTCAACGCGCTGGGCCAATGCAAGCCCGAGTGCCATCGAGAACCCTTCGCCAAGCGGTCCTGTTGAGGCCTCGATTCCGGGAACCTTGAGCCTGTCCGGGTGGCCCTGCAGCCGCGTGCCGAGCTTGCGGAAAGTGGAAAGCTCCTCTTTTGGGAAATATCCGCAGTCTGCAAGGATTGAATATGCAAGGGGCGAGATGTGACCTTTTGAGAAAACAAAGTAGTCGCGGCCTTCCCACTTGGGGTTTTGAGGGTCGTGCTTGAGGAACGAGTAGTATAAAGTGGTTAGCAGTTCGGTTGCTGAGAAGCTTCCGCCGATGTGCCCGGAATTAGTGAGGCGGACCATCTTTACAACGTGCCGCCTGTGCAATAGGCATTTGTCAGCGATGAATTGCTTGTCTGAAACCAGTGCGTAGGCTGCCACTTTGCTATAAACCCCTAGATTCCAAAAACCCTAGCTGTTCGCCTAAAGATTAGCCGAACATCAACAAACTATTATCACATGTTCAAGTTAAAAAAGAGATTCCCCTTTCAAGCCTCCGATTCTTGCGAAGATTTAAAACTGTGGACAAAACAAAGTAGACTATTCAACTGATTTGGTGATTTGCAAATGGCTCAGGTTCCAATAGTAGACAAGGATACTTGCATAGGTTGCGGAGCATGCGCAGGCGTTTGCCCGGCAGTATTCAAGATGGGCTCAGACGGAAAATCCGAAGTCTCAAGCCCCACTGGCGCATCCGAAGGCGAAATCCAGGCTGCAATCGACGGCTGCCCTGTTGGCGCAATCAGCTGGAAGAAAGAATAGCTTCCAAGCAGTTCCCGCTTTCTTTTTCCACCCTTTTTTCATAATTTTTTCTTCTCTTTTTTTCTTGATTTTTACCTGGATTTTTTCCAAACTGGCAAGAATGCCGCCAGCCTGCTTTTTATTTGTTTAGCGCATAACTGTGTTCAGTTACAAGGCGTTTCATGCGCCGGATTAAAAGCGTAAATTTTTCAGTGCAAACAGGGCAAAAATACAAGCTGCAAGCCAGCTGTTGCTTTCCCTGTTTTCAGATAGTGGGCAAAATGGCAAACGTGGAGGCTGCAAAAGTGCAGCCTGAAATGCTTCGAAAAAAACAGGTAGCGGAGCTTTTCCTTTCCCAGAAAATGATGGTGTCGCCAAAGGTGCTTTCGCAGCTGTGCCTTTCGGAAAAAGCCTACGAGGATGCGCTGAAGCTGCGCGAGTACATGATACGGCACAGCATGTTCATGCTTGACGAAAAGGCGATTGCCCTTTGGCAGGAGAGCGTTTCGCGTGCATTAAAGCAAGTCGAGCCAACTGGTGCAATCAAGCAAGGCGAGTGGGCAAGCGGGGTGCCGCGGGCTGCAACCCTTGAGAAGGACCTCATGCTTTCAATAGAAAATAGCGACGTTACGGACCACTCTCGCTGCAAGGGCAAAGTAAAGGATTTCGTAGACTACTTCAACGACCGCTTCAGCCGCCTTTCCCACCAGCTGCGCATGATATCCTCAAGCCACGACACGGTCAAGCTGCGCGAGGCGCAGAACCGCCAGAAAAAGACATTCAACGTAATCGGGATGGTCTACAGCAAAAAGATCACAAAAAACGGCCACATGCTTTTGGAGATTGAAGACGAGGAGACCATGATTCCCATCCTGATTCCCAAGGACTCGCCCATAATGGCGCAGGCTAGTGGAATACTTGAAGACGAGGTCCTTACATTTGAGGCATACATGTCGAATTCACTTCTTATTGCAAAGGGATTCACTACTCCAGGAAAGCTGCTCCAGGCACGCAATAGGCAGTTCTGCAACAGGCCTGCAAAAATAGTTTTTCTTTCCGACCTGCACGTAGGAAGCCGGTGGTTCATGCAAAAAAGCTTCGAGCGCTTCCTGGAATTTCTCAACGGAAAGACAACTGAACAGGAGCGTGAGATTGCAGAGGACATCAAATACATTAGCATCGCAGGCGACTTGGTGGACGGAATCGGCGTATACCCCAACCAGGAGCGCGAGCTTGTCACCAAGGACATTTTTGCACAGTATGAAATATTCTGCGGCTTCCTCAAAGCCATCCCCGAACACGTCGAAGTAATTGTTGCGCCTGGAAACCACGACGCAGTGAGGGTTGCTGACCCGCAGCCTGCGCTTCCTTTGGAGTTCGTCAAATTCGTGGACGATGCTGAAAACATCCACTTTGTCGGCAACCCGTCAACGCACAAAGTCGAGGGGCTGTCGTTGCTGGTTTACCACGGCACTTCTATGGATGGCTGGATTTCAAACAACCCCAACCTGCGCGACGGCTATGAGAACCCCCAAAAGGTTGCAATGGAAATGCTCAACCAGCACCACTTGTGCCCGCGATATGGCGACGACTCGCTTGTGCCGGAGCCGCGCGATTACATGACGCTTGACTCCACTCCGGACATATTCCACTTTGGACACGTGCACAAGAACGGGTACGCGGAAAACTACAACGGCACAGTAATCATCAACTCCGGCACGTTCCAGGCGCAAACTGACTTCCAAGTCAGCCTGGGCCACATACCAACACCATGCAAGGTGCCGATTTACGGAATGAATACAGGAAAGCTTGAAGTGCTTGACTTTTCAAAGGTAGACTTTTGATTTAATGGACGAAAAAAACATTGCAAAGGAGCCCGTGCCGAATGCAAAACCCCAGCCACAGGCATCGGAACCCAAAACAACTGCGCTCCAACAACAGGAAATGGAAGCACAACCACAAAATTTGGAGGCAAAAAAGCAGGACGCCAAACCAAAGCAAGCTCTTGAATGCTCGCCATACATCCAGAAATATTTTGACATGCTTACTGCACAGATCAATGACGAATACGCCATTGCATCAAAAGCAAGAAAGATGGGACTGGACCCTGAAGAGGAAGTGGAAATCACCCCGGCGCCTGACGTAGCAGCAAGAGTTGAGGGGTTGGTCGGGCCGGTTGGCATTGCTGCATGCATCCGCAGGATAAATGAAGAACAGGCCGGCGACCGCGAGAAAACATGCTTTGGGATATGCCACGAAATCATCGAAGGAAAATTCGACAACGGCAAGGCGCTTTCAACACAACAGCGCATTGAACAGGCAGTCCGTTCCGGACTTGCACTTTTCACTGAAGGCGTAGTGAGCGCACCAATCGAAGGAGTTTCCAAAGTCGAGATACGCAAAAACTTTGACGGCTCAAATTATGTTGCAGTCTTCTTTTCAGGCCCGATCCGCGCTGCAGGGGGGACCGGACAGGCGTTTACGGTAATTTTGGGCGACGTGTGCCGCAAGTTTGCAGGCATTAGCGACTACCGCGCAACAGAAAGCGAGGTGGAACGCTACGTAGAGGAACTTGGTCTTTACGCGCGAAAGACCCGGGCAGGCCAATACGTGCCGACTTCCGAGGAGATCCAAAGCATTGTACGAAACTGCCCGGTGTGCATTGCAGGCGACGCAACCGAAGACTACGAAGTGTCCAAGACCAAGAACATACCAACAATTGACACCAACCGGGTTCGCTCCGGAGTTTGCCTGGTGCTCAGCGAAGGAATGTGCCTGAAGGCTGCAAAGGTGCTCAAGATTTCCAAGAAAGCCGGATTGTCCTGGGACTTCATCCAAAGCCTCATCAAAGTGGCAAAGACAGACCCGGGCCACAAAATGGAAATTAAGCCCATTGACAAGTTCATGCACGAGCTTGTCGCAGGAAGGCCCATCTTTTCGTACCCGATGCGGCCCGGCGGGTTGCGGCTTCGCTTCGGCCGGACGCGGCTTACAGGAATCGCATCAAAGGCACTGCACCCTGCAACAATGGAGATACTGCATGAGTACCCTGCGATAGGAACGCAAGTGAAAGTCGAACGGCCCGGAAAGGGGTGCATCGTAACGCCATGCCAAGAAATCGACGGCCCCATAGTCCGGCTCAAAAACGGGGATGTGGTAAAAGTCGAGTCTGAAAAACAGGCGTTCGAAGTAAGGCCACAAGTTGAGCAAATCCTATTTTTAGGGGACCTGCTGGTAAACTACGGCGACTTCCTCAAAGCCAACCACCCGATTGTGCCAAGCCCATGGTGCGAAGAATGGTACGGCCTGGTGCTTGAGTCCAAGGGGCTGGGCAAAAAAACGTTTGCAGAGCTTTACAACATCCCTGTTGAGGAGAGCCTGGCACTAGCACGAAACAGCAAAGTACCGCTTGCGCCTCGGCACACGTTCTTCTACCACGACTTGTCCGCAGATGAAACCATTGCACTGTGCGAGTGGCTTGCAACAGGAAAAGTTACGTTCGACTGGTTCGAGTTCCGGGATTATAAAATTGCAAACCAACCGGAAAAGAAAATTCTTCTGGAACGGCTTGGTGTGCAGCACCAGCTTTCTGAAGGCGAAATAATAATCGAAGGCGAGTGGGCCCGCGCGCTTTTGGAAACCCTTGGGCTGCTAAAAGAAAAGGCGCTTGATGCAGCAAAGGCAATTGAGGCAAAGGGCAAGCATCCCGATTCAATGGCACTTGTAAACGCGCTTGCCGGGTTTGAAGTGAAAAAAAAGGCAACGGTTTACGTTGGCGCAAGCATGGGAAGGCCGGAGAAGGCCAAGGAACGCAAGATGGAACCGCCCGTTCACGTGCTGTTTCCCATCGGAGACAACGGCGGCAAGATGCGCGACATTGTGAAGGCAAAGAAAAATCTTGCGGACAAGACAATAGCAACAGCTGAGCTTGAGGTTGCAAACAACATCTGCCCGCAGTGCAACAAAAAGACGTTCTACAACCTTTGCCCCCAATGCAAGGTGCATGCAAAACCCAGGTACGCTTGCGAAAAATGCTCAAAGCCCGTTGCATACAAGTCGGTTTGCGAGTGCGGCGGACGCGGCTCGTACGTTACAAAACACATTGTGGACGTGACACGAGTCCTTGAACAGGCATCAAACAACGTGAACTACGCTCCAAAGGAAATCAAGGGCGTCATCGGCCTGATTTCAGAGACAAAATCTGCAGAGCCCCTTGAGAAGGGCATCTTGCGCGAAAAGCACGGCACATACGTGTTCCGCGACGGCACATGCAGGTTTGATGCAACCGAAGTCCCAATCACGCACTTTTACCCGTACGAAATCGGGGCAACCATCTTGCAGCTAAAGAAAATGGGCTACGACCACGATGCGTATGGAAAGCCATTGGAAAATGAAGAGCAGCTTGTTGAATTGCTGCCACAGGACATCATACTCAACGAGTACGGCGGGAACTACTTCTCCAAAATCACCGGCCTTGTGGATGACGAGCTTTTCTACATGTACGGCCAGCGCAAGCACTACTTCACAAAGACTCCAAGCGACCTCATTGGGAAGCTTGGGATTGCGCTTGCTCCGCACACAAGCGCAGGGATTGTTGTGCGCATAATCGGCTTTACCAAAGTCAAGGGCCTGCTTTGCCACCCCTACGTCCACTGCGCATGCAGGCGAAACACCGACGGAGATGAACTCTGCCTGATACTTTTGCTTGACGGGCTGCTCAACTTCTCCAAAAGGTTTTTGCCAGTTACGCGCGGCGGGCAAATGGACGCGCCGCTTGTGTTGACAACACTGCTTGACCCGCGCGAGGTTGACGACGAAGTTCATGCAATGGACTCCTGCTGGAACTACCCGCTTGAATTCTACGAAAACTCGGAGAACATGCCAAACCCATCTGATGTAAAAATCGAGACTATCAAGTCGCGTCTTGGAAAGCCCAGCCAGTACGAGTCAATAGGATTTACGCACAACTGCACCATGGAAGGCCCCACGGAATCACGCTACGTGCAGCTTGGGGACATGCAAGAAAAGCTTGCCGAAGAGCTTGCGCTGATGGAAACCATTCGCAGCGTGGACTTTTTGAACGCAACTGAACGAGTCATTCTCTCGCACTTCATCCCTGACACCTACGGCAACCTGCGAAAGTTCACCCGGCAAAAGTTCCGCTGCGCAGGATGCAACCAGAAATACAGGCGCGTGCCGCTCATCGGAAAGTGCAGGCGATGCGGAGGCAAAATCCTTCTTACAATCAACAAGGGCGGGATTGAGAAATACCTGCAGCCCTCGCTTGACTTGATTGAGAAGTACCACCTGCCCGACTACCTCAAGCAGAGGCTTGAGCTTGTAAAGAAGGAGATTGCGAGCATCTTCGAGGACGAGAACTCGAAGCAGTACAGTCTGGCGAATTTTGTTTGAAAAGAAAATTAATTGTCATCTTCGATTTTATCCTTGCCGCTGATTATGCCACGAAGGAAACCGCACATTGACGACTTGACTCTCGCTTTTGATTTCTTTTTTTGCATAAGAAATAGATGTCGGACAGCGATAAATAGCCTTCGAAAAGCTACTGCTTCATCCCTTCAAGCTCGCTTATGATGTTCCACACCATCGTGCGCGCGTGCATGGGGATGTTGATGTCGTTGGAGATTTCCTCAAGCGCATAGACTGCTCCGGAAAGGGCGATATCTTTGTCCTCGCTTTTTGTAAGCCTGTCGCGTGCCTTCTGGATAGATGCACGGACGTTGCGGGGAATTGAGTTGTCCTCAAGCATCATCTCAAGAGAGGAGACTATGTTGGGGATGGGGTCAGTTGACATGTAAAAATTCACCAAAAATTACGAACGACAAAAATGCATTACGGATAAATAAAATCAAAAACAATTATTGCAGTTCTAACTGTTATATCCCTTTCGAATCGAATTTCGCACGAATCTAAAGTTCGGTAAGCGTGCTTTCCACGATTTTTCTTACTTTTTCAGGCTCGTATGCAAGCCGCACAAGCGTGGTCCTGCCGCGCACTCCCTTTCCAGACTGGATTGAAGTGATTAGCCCAAGCGCGTCAAGCTCTGCAATGTACTCCCGCATCCAGCGCGAAGTCCGCGGCTCTTTTCCCATCTTCTTTACATAATGGCAGTACTTTTCGTAAGTCTCGCCTGAAAGGTAAAACCGCTCCCCGCCTTCTTCTACAAGGCGGTGGTATTGCGAATCAAGCGAAAGGCTGGAAAGCGCAAGCAGGAAAATCTGCTGGTGCTCAGGAAGCGTGCTGATGATTTCGAAAGCCTTGTCCTCTTCCGCCTGCTTTCGCGCATCCTGCACTTCCTTGTCAGAAACGCGCGTCTTGCGCGAGTCCGCAAGCTCGCCTGCGCGCAACAAAAGCAAAAGCGCATAGCGCGCATCCCCGTTTTCTGCAGATGCGATTGCGGCTGCAAGGTTGATGCCACTCTCGTCAACCGATGCCGGGTCATCGAACGCCTGCTTAATGCGCTGCTTCAAAATTCCCTGAAGCTGCATGGCATTGTAAGGCTGGAATACAATCTCACGCTCGCACAGGCAGCTGCGGCTTCTTGCGTCGAGCCTGTTTTTGAAGCTGACCTTGTTGCTTATGCCAACAATGGAAACGCTTCCTTTTTTGATGTCGTCGTTTGCGCGCACAAGAGTGTAAATCAGGCTGTCCAAGTCCTTTACCATGTCAAGCTCGTCAAGTATCACAATGAGCCTTTTTCCTTCAATGTGGTCTCCGTCGCCTTCAACCCAATCAAGGAGCCTCTCGTAAAGGACGGAAAATGAAAATCCAGTCTTTGCAAAGTCCGGGTTGAAATGTGAAATGCAGCGCTGCAGCACCTTGTAGCGAGTGTCGTACACGCGGCAGTTCATGTAAACTGGCTTGATGCGCTCGCTTCCTTCAGAAACAAGCCGCTCAACAACCGAACGCGATGAAGCGGTCTTTCCCGTTCCCGTTCCGCCATAGATGAAAAGATTGTGCGGCTTTTGGTCCTTCAGTGCAGGCAAAAGCCCTTCCATAAGCTGGCGGATTTCATTCTCGCGAAAAAGCATCTGCTCTGGCACAAAGTGGGGTGAGAGCGTTTCCTTGTTGCGGAAAATGCTCTTTTCAGACAACATATCGCTAAAAGTGGGC
>JBAZHM010000040.1:0-10024 GCA_041652355.1 Candidatus Micrarchaeia archaeon
GTACAGGAAGACATAAACAAAGCCCAGAAATACACGTACGAAAAGAACGACGAAGTTGAAGCCATGATAAGGGAACACCCCAAGTCATTTGTGCTCGGTTCGTTCATTGGCGGGTTTGTCCTAGGTGCGCTAGTTTCCAAGGCGAACAAATGAGCTCTTTTGACTCGATATTGTCATTTATCGAGGGCGTAAAAAGCGTGATAGATGTCTCTGGAGCAATCCAGGGCTCTATCTCAGATGCCATATCCAACGGCATCGGGAACGCTTTCAAGAGATTAAGAAAACCTCTTGAGCAATCATTGTTAAAAATTTTATTTCTGCTTGTGAGCGCGTTTTTCACAGTTTGGGGAGCTGCGCTTTTGCTTGACAATTTCATGCCATACTCCGGAATGGGGTTTGTGATTGTTGGCGTGTTGTTCGGCGTCATAGTCCTGGTTTTTCTTCCAGGAGAGCCCGCAGCTTAAGGCGAATAGGATTGTGCACTGATTGCGTAAAGCACAAGCAGTGCGCCTTCCTGGCGACTGAATACCCTTAAAAAAAGCTGGACTCTCATTTTGTCATGGCAAAAGACTTTGTGGTAACTCCCTGGGAAGTGTCCGGTGACATTGACTATGAAAAGCTAATCCGCGACTTTGGCACCCAGCCGCTTGCGCAAAAGCACACTGACTTGATTGAAAAGCTTGCAGGAAAAAAGAACCTCATGCTTGACCGCAAGATATTCTTTTCACACCGCGACCTGGACTGGTTCTTGGGGGAATACCAGAAAGGAAAGCCAGTTGCACTTTACACTGGGCGGGGGCCGTCCGGGCCAGTTCATCTTGGTCATTTGATGCCGTGGCATTTTACAAAATACCTTCACGACGCATTCAAGTGCCCGCTATATTTCCAAATGACTGATGATGAAAAATTCCTGTTCAAAGATAAGCTCTCCCAAAAAGACACCCTGAACTGGTCAATGGAAAATTCATTGGACGTGATGGCAGTTGGGTTTGAGCCTGAGCGCACCAAGATATTCATTGACACCAAAAGCATTGCCAAGCTCTACCCCCTTGCGCTTGAAGTATCCAAGCGGGTCACTTTCTCAACAGCAAAAGCAGTCTTTGGCTACAAGGACAGCTCCAACATAGGCGAAATATTCTTTACAAGCGTCCAAAGCGCGCCTGCATTCCTTCCTTCAGTTGATGAGCGGCAAAAGAAAGGCGCAAAAGGAGACGAAATCGTGCCTGTGCTGATTCCCTGTGCAATTGACCAGGACCCGCACTTTCGGGTAACCCGTGACGTGGCTGAGAAAATCGGCTTTCCCAAGCCCGCAGCCATACACTCCACATTCTTCCCCTCGCTTGCCGGAAGCGGCAAGATGAGCGCGTCCGACCCAATGTCAGCCATCTACACAACTGACGACGAGGCCACCATCCGCAAGAAAGTAGGCCGCGCGTTCACAGGCGGCCGAGCCACGGTTGCGGAGCAGCGCAAGCTTGGAGGAAACCCCGACATCTGCAGCGTATGCCAATACTTGAAGTTCTTTTTCGAGCCTGATGACAAAAAGCTTGCAGAGCGCCTCCGTGCCTACAAAGCAGGCGAAATCCTGGACGGAGAGAACAAAGCCTACTTGGCTGACAAAATCGTGGATTTCTTGAAGGAGCACCAGCGCCGCCGCGAACAGGCAAGAAAGGTCCTGGACAGGGTAATTGACTGAATTGCGGGTTTTTTTAGGCTTTTTGCCTTGTTTTTTTGTTTTTTCTGCTTTGGCAAGCTTTTGCCCACCAATCTAAATTTAAACTTTCAATTCCCCATTTCCTATACGAAATAGCGCCGGGATTCCTATATTCCGGTGGCGTCTTTTTGTATTCATATTCACAGAGGTAGGTTTTAATGAGCAACAGAGGAAGAGAACGGCAGGTTGTATGCGTCAAGTGCGGACGGAGTGTGAGGCGCGACAAGGCTGTTGTAATCGAAAAGATGGTCTTTTCCAACCCGCTCGAGCGCAAGGACGTTATCGTAGACGAGTACAGTCGCGGAACATACCGCGAAGTCTGGTACTGCCCGTCATGCGGCAAGCACGGACGCATCTATGAGAAGAAAAAGAAGCTCATGGCAAAGCAGCGCGAACGCCAGCAGATGCTGGATGCACGCAAAGCATCATACCGGCCGCGGCCCAAGGTGTCTGAACAGACTCAGGGTCCGCAGCCAAAGGGAGAGCTTGACGTCGATTTCAAGGTAACAAACGACGACGAGCCAGCAAAGGCAGCAGCGCCTGCAGCCGAAGCTGCAAAGGAAGAGACTACTGAGACTGCTTAGGCAGTCGGCAGGTATCTTGGAGGCATTGGGAGGGCAGTAGTCGGGCGCCATTTTCCCGCCAAACCTTCCTTTTTTATTTTCCTTTTTTCCCAATTCTTTTTCCTGGGCTCGTAGTCGATTGGTAAGACGCCAGTCTCACACACTGGAGATACGCGGTCCGATTCCGCGCGAGCCCACTATTTTTCAGTAGTTCAGTCTTTTTGAATTTCTACGATTTTTTCTTTTAGCAATCTAAGGATTAGTTGGCCTTTTTTTAAGACCTTTTTTCTCTGACGATGAATATTCTTTCGATTTTTCTCCTTATTTTGTAAAAGTTTAGCATAGGCATATGTGCAATCATAAAAGTCGTTAATTGTATCCCTTATTCCGGGTTCATATACTGAGAAAAATAGCGCGTCTCGTATTTCAATCCACTTGTTCCAATCCGTTGGAATAAAGTTTTCAGGGCAAGATTTACTAAATGGGTCAAAACGTTTTACAGAATCTACTAGATTTCGAACGTCATTATACATCGGTTCAAAAAAGGTACGCACTTCTTCGTCTTGTTTATTCTTTTTTCGACTCCATTTTTGCGTAAAAAATTGAGCAACTGCCGTTCCAGCAACAGCACCAAAAAGCGTTACTATGACCATTGATATTTGCAACCAAAACGAGTTGTTGTTGGATTTTGTTTGTTCTTCATATGTTTTTCTCATTATTTCGAGTTGGACGCGTCCCACGTGTTGGTCGTATGTTAATACTGGCTTGGCATTAATCTCCCCGTTAGTGCCTGTCAGTCCTTGAATAGCGCAAGAAAAACAGTCATTTTCTTTTGAGGCAGGTTCACATCCAAAATTTGAGCCGGTTATTTCAATTTTAAGCCAACATTTTTTTGCACTTTGATTTACTCTAAATGGGATTGTCCAGTTTAGTTCACTAATATTTTTTTCACTAAAAAAGGTCACGTCTACTTTTGTTTTTGTTTGTGTAATTGGTATGATTTCGCCCTGTTCGTCGTTACAAATAATGCTAATATTGCTGCCTATATTTTTATCAGAAATATTACGTAAATCACCTGTAGTATTAATCCAGTAAAATGCAGTTGCTTGTTCGCCAGCAATTAGATATTCTGCCGTGTTTTCATATCCCACTAATTTGTTTATCGGCTGTCCAACTGTATTAACTTCAAAATTACAGTCAGTAATCGCTTCGACTGTATTGATGAAAAGTAAGAGAACAATGCAGGCAGTTACTGACTTCATTTAATTTCAGTAAAAATAAGTCGTGTTTTCGCTTATTTGCCTTCCGTTAAGGGAGGGAAGCCCGGTCCGGGCGAGGGAACCGTAGGTTCCCATGCGGGCTGTCAATTAGTGGCAGCGGTAAGCAACGGGCTCTGGTATGCCTTCTGCACTGCAAGCGACGCCTGCCTTCCATCAAGGTTGAAGTTCAGGTAAATAGCGTCAGTTGAGGTGACTGTGCAGAGTATATTGCGGACATCCTGCCGCAAGATTATGCGTCCAAACAAGTCGGAAAGGACCTTGCTTGCTTCGAGGATTTCAACCCCAACAGGCTGCCTGCCTGATTGTGAAACATCTATGCCTATGCGCGGGCTTATCTCAACAGTCAGGAACGCCTTCTTGGAGCTGATGCGCACGTAGAGGCTGTCGTTATCCTCGTCATACTGCAAGCCGCTAAGCCTTACCATCTGCAATCTTCCTCTGGACGTCTTTGTTTGTCCGAAGCAATGTTATCACGCGCATCATGTTATTTAATGCAATCACGTACCTGTGGAATGTCCTTCCCTCTTGCAGGTAATAGACGTCAAACTTTCGTTCGCAGGCAACTTCGCTTTCCTGTTCGATGACTATTGTAGGCCGTTGGTTCTTAATGTCCTCTTCGAATGCGCTTTCAGGAAGGCCTCGTTTTTGCGCCATGGCTATTGCATGTTTTGTATAAACCGTTTCCCGTTTTTTCGAAGATAGAACCAAAAGGAAGTCGTCCGCGGCTATGATTTGCCTCATATTTGGTTTGTGGGCAAAGTCTGACAATAATCGGTTGTTGCTTCCAAATCAAAAACAGGTTGTACTTATGGGGGTTTGCCTTTAGCCATTCAATTCGCCTTCCATGTGGTTGTAGGCTTTGTTTGATATTTCGCTGATGACGCTGTTGGCCTCGTTGTAGTTCGCGTTCGTGCTCATCATGCATAGGATGTATGGCTTTGTTGGCAGGTAGATTATGCCGCAGTCGTGGTAGATGCCGTAGCTGGCGTCAAAGCCCACCTTATGCGCGACCTTCACGCCCGCAGGCACTCCTGCCGGAAGCTGGGTGTTGTAGTCTGTTTCAGACATGATTGAAAGCGCAATTTGCGAGAATGGCCTGCGCAGGTAGGATGAAAGGTAAAGCGAGCGCAAGATGTTGCTGTATGCTTTTGGCGAGATGGCTTCGTCGTTGTTTGTGCTGTCCTTTATTCCCATTGCCGTTTTTGCCTCGTCAAGCTCATCTAAGGTGATTACGCGCTTATTGAAAGTAAGCAATGCGGTGTTGTCGGATTCCTTTATCATGATGCGCAAAAGGTCGCGCACCGTAATTTCGTATCCTGCACCTTTCTGTGCAAGCGAGCCGCTCACTGCGTTTAGGTCTTCTTCCTGGATTGCAAGCTTCTGGTCAAGTGAAATGTCGCCAAGTTCGACTTTCTTAAGAACAGCAACCATTGTCGGCACCTTAAGCAGGCTCATGGGCACAAACATTTCCTTTTCGTTTATCCCAAGCCACGCGCCGGATGTAAGGTCCTCAAGATATATCCCGTAGTTGCCCTGTACCATGGGGTTGTTGAGCGTGCTGTTAAGCTGCGGCTTGAGTGTCTGGTAGGATACTGTGAATGTTTTTTGTTTTGCAAGAAATTCATTCACATCAAGCCAAGCGACTTCCGGCGAGAGCAATTCGAATTCCTGTTTCTGTTTTCCAATTCCAGCATACTGGTAAGCCATGAACACGTTTGCCACAATTGACAGGAGAAGAAGCGCGGCTAGTGTTTTTTGTTTTGGCAAGGAAAGCTTGAACATGGAGGTTTGCCTGCTAGAAGGTCTGTGTACTTAGTAGGTTAGTATCGAATTATTATATTGTCGCCGATGCGCGAGATGTAATCAAATTCAAAGTCAAGCTTTTGCCCGCTTCCGGTTTGCACTATGAACGTGCCCTTGCGCCGGTTGATGCCCGCAATCTTTCCAATCATGCTCCCGATTTCGGTATAGACTTCCTTTCCTTCAAGGTTCATCTTGGCAATTATGCTTCCCTTGAGCTTCTTTGCAAAGTGCGACACCACGTACATTGCAGTTGCGCCGATGATGAGCGAGTACAGGAAGTCGGAAAAGTATATGTTGCCAATAATCCACTCTGCGGCCATTCCTATGATCAGCCATAAGAGCAGTATTGCCGCTGCCTGTGTGAGGTTTTCAGAAAGCAGGTACCTTTTCTTTTCAACAAGCGCCTGCATGGCGTTTCCTGCAACCATGATAAGCAGTGCAGTAGGAAGCAAAAGCAGCGTGACCTTGACTGACTCTGCAATGAGCTTTCCCAGATTTGCAGCATCGGAGTTGAACGCGTGGTCGATTCCCAAAAATACCGCTACTATTGCAAGGGGTATTGATGCAAAGTAAAAAATCGTGCTGACTTTGTCAAGCGAAAAACGGAACTGGGATGCCCTGCGAAGCAGCAGTTCCTCTATCCCAAACCCCTTTGACAATAGGTAAATTCCCAGGATGAATACGAATATCCTCAGCCCGGCGTCTTGGAGCAGAAAATACAGCAAAAGCGCCAGTCCGGGGATTCCAAAGACAATGCGCGCGTAGTGCGGCTCCTTGAGCTTTTCAAGTATCACAAAATAGGTCTTCTCAAGCTCCTTGGTCTGCTTTACTGTGACTGGGAATATGCTGTTTACTTTAAGCCTGGATTGGATGAGGGGGAGTATTTGGTCGTCACTTGCGCCGTCGCTTACGTACACGCACGCTTCAGCAGGAAAGCTTGCCATGACTTTTTCAAGCTGTTCTATTACGTTGCTGTATGCTTTGTACCCCAAGCTGGCGTGACCTGTAAGGGTTGCGATTTCACAGTCGTGGTCAGCTGAAAGCTCGTCGTAAATTTTGATTGCCTTGAACATTGCGTTGCCGTCAGAGTCTTCAGGGTCTGCGACAAGGAATTTTGCAGCTGCCTCGAAGTTGACTTTTCGGCCTATGAGTGGGCCTTTGATGCCTGCCTTCTGGCCCAGGTCGTCGTCGATGTCAACGTTGATGATTAGGAGCCTCTTTGCTTCTGCCATTGTTATCAGAATACATTGGGGCTTTTGGGGGATAAATAAGTCTGCTTTGCACATGGGTTTATTCCGTCATCCGCATTAGGGCTTATTGTCCTTTGTACTTCCGTTCGCATTCTTTGTGCGCCTATTTGCCAAGGCTTAAAAACAAGAATATGCATTTATTACTACTGCACAGTAGTTATATGTGCGGGGTAATGTTTGCTTGGCATCCATTTTTGACGACAGGCAGGTCCTGGTATTTGTAAGCGTAATAGCCGCAGCAATAGTCCTTGCCGGTTCAGTTTTCGTGCTAAACCTGATTAACCCCATATTATTCGTAATCGGGCTGCTTGTTTTTGCCCTTTTAGTGTTCCTTTTTCCCCGTTTTGTGGAATTCAAAGAATACGAGCGCGGAGTGCTATTCCGTACAGGCAGGCTCCATGGCGTAATAGGCCCCGGTTGGGTGTGGATAATTCCCCTTATAGACAAGTATACTCTTGTTGACTTGCGCACGCAAGCCGTAGTCATACCCGGCCAGAAGGTCATTTCCCAAGACGGGGTCGTAATGAACATTACTGCATCCATCAACTACAAAGTAATCGACCCGGCAAAGTATATCACCTCTGCAAGAAACATCAGCCAGCTTTTGAACCTCTCAGCAATCGCTTCGCTTCGTGACACTTCCTCCAAGCTTTCCTATACCGAAGTAATCCTCCATACTGACAAGCTTGCAGCAGCGCTCAAAGCCGCAATTGACGCAGAATCCGACACTTGGGGCATTGACGTCACTGTTGCAGACATCAAGGACGTTGTTCTTCCAAAGGACCTGCTTGATGCCATGAGGCTCAAAGAGGAAGCCGAGCAGCGAAAGGATGCAATTGAAACACAGGCCAGCATAAAGCAAATTTACCTGAAAGCACTTGACGACACTGCAAGCAAGCTTTCACCCCAGACCCTCTCATACTTGTACTTGGATGCGCTTCGAAAGATGGTGCTTGGAAAGTCAGCCAAGGTCATAGTCCCGGTTGACTTTGCAAAAGTCGCACCCGAATCCTTGATGCGCTCAATGCTTACTGCTGGGGACAAGGAAAAGACTGCCTGATTATAGTTTCAATACGTCCTTTGTCATTGCTACGAATAATTCGGTCTGCTCGACATATTCCTGTGCGTCTTCATAGGAAAACGAGCTTTTCCCATAGTCTGCCCCGCTCTTGTCCCGCATTGACTTGGCTACCAAGTTCCTGAAGTGTTCGGTCTTGTCAGGAAGCTTTCCTTCCCTGACTAATTTTGCAAAAACAATTGCTGCATCATCGTGACGCGTCGGCTTGTGGCCTAAGAATTCCAATGCAAGCGCATCATTTGCACGTATCACTGCGTGTATTGCCTCTGCGCAGCAGACGCTTGCGTCCGCCTCGATTTGCTTTGCCTTTTCCAAGCTATGTTTTGCACTATTTAACCAGCTTTCAGCTTCGCTGCAAGCGCGTTTTGGTGTATCCGTCATTTTAGCCGCTCCCCTTTCTTATCTGCCATAAATGACTCGAATTCGTCCTTTTTGAAAAAAGTGATTGGCACGACCTTCGTACCATACCTTTCGTAAATTTCAAACACGAGTTGGTTTGCGTCAAAGCCCTTATCCACAAGCATTGCCACGTCAACGTCGCTTGCAAGCTTCTCTTTTCCCACAGCAACGCTGCCAAATAGGGCTGCTTCCTTGACATTATTTTTTCCTGCAAGCAGCTCTTTTACTGCCTGGGCTGTGAACGCCTGTGGGCTTTGGCTTGCGTTCAGCAGTGAAGATACTAAATCAGTGTATTCCGACTTGCGGAGCCTTACTGTGATACTCCTTCCTACCTTGCCCGTTTCAATTATGCCTGCAGGCTCCCATTTTTGCACCAGCCGCCAGGTTGATGCGAAAGGTACTCCCGCCTGCTTTGCAAGTTCGTTAATGGAAAAAAGCCTGTTTGGGAACTTGATGAGCGTTTCAAGTACCTGCCGCGAACCGCTATATTTGACGAGTTGAATAGCATCCATAACAATCATTATCCAATATTGAATAATATTATTCATAGTTGGATAATAAGCTTATTGTTGGTACTGGCTAATCATTTTTCTTGTAACCTCTTAGGTTATAAGAACTGTTGGCATACTGGTAAAAAGGTCGTTAGACTGCATTTCCGTTGAATTACCGCTCCAATACGTATTCTGGGTGCTTAGTTCCTTTTGCCTGTGTTCCTTCCTGCTTTTTATCCTGCTTTAGGCTTAATTATTTTCACTTATGGCACTGCCAGCTAAAGCAAAACAGCCTTCTAGGCGCATCAGTTTTTCTGTTGTCCTGCCAACTTACAACGAAGCAGGCTCGCTTCCTGCAGTAGTTGAAGACATCCGCAAGACGTGCGCTGGCAAGAAGTTTGAAATCCTTGTAGTTGATGACAATTCTCCAGACAACACCGCAAAAGTTGCCAAGAGCCTTGGAGTAAGGGTGATTGTGCGCAAAAACAAGCGCGGGCTTTCTTCAGCAATACTGGATGGAATCCTAGCTTGCAAAGCAGAGAACGTCTTTGTGATGGATTCTGACGGCCAGCACGACCTAGGCAATTTCAACAAGATGGTTGGCTTGCTTGCCTCTAACCAAGCTGACTTGGTCATAGCATCCCGGCGCATCAAGCAAGGCTCTGCAAGAAAATTTCAGAAAAGGCGGCAGCTGGTCTCAATTGGCGCAACCCTTCTGGCAAAGCCGCTCATGAAAAACGTATCCGACCCGATGAGCGGGTTTTTCGGGGTGAAAAAACGCTTCATATCCAAAAGCACTCCATGGCTTTTGATTGGGTTCAAGTTCCTTCCTGAGATTATTGTGCACTCCCCAAAAATGCGCATACGTGAAGTGCCGCTTCTTTTCAAAACCCGCATTGCAGGAAAAAGCAAGATGGACTCCAAGGAAATCTTGGACTACGCCCATTTGATGCTAAGGCTTTACATGTATCGGATAGGATTGTAAAAGTTTGCACTGGTGTTATAGCAGTTTGTCGAATTCTTCTCGCGTGATTTGGATGTCCTTGCGGATTATTTTGTTGAGAAGCCCCCGGTCTATTTGCTCTCCAGGGTGATTTGGTACTACTGTTGTTCTACCATCGGGGTGTTGGAAAAACATGTGGCTTCCTTGCTGCCGCAGGAACTGGAAACCTAGTTTTTCAAGTATCTTCGCCAGTTGTTTTGCTTTAAGCAAAGGCAGCTTGGGCAATCAAACCGCCAGTTTTTGTATTCCTAGAAACGTTGATGGCGATGGTTCTTTCGAAGTAGTACCAACGTATATTTTTATCGCCTCTCGAGTCCGTTTCATAAGCTCGTCAAGCGTCTTTGCTTGGGTGTGGCAACCTGGAAGTTCCAAGACTTCGGATATAAGATAGCCATCTTCACCTTGTTCTATTATGATAGTATAGTCCTTCATCGAGATCGGAA
>JBAZHM010000041.1:0-9839 GCA_041652355.1 Candidatus Micrarchaeia archaeon
GCTTGGGCTTGCTGGCTTTGACGTGCAGGCAGAGCTAATCAAGTCGATGAACGTGACGCAGTAGAGTAGTTAGCGTCTGTACGTGTGATGCCCTGCGTTCAAACTCATTTTGCCTTCTTCTTTCCCACAAGTGCCGGCTTGCGTGCAGAGTATTCAGAGAGCCTGCCACTGTCTTGCAAGAGGAAGTGGAACAGACCGATATAGTAGAGAATGAACGCCCCTGAGACCATGTAAAGCAAAAAGTCAAACGGGAAAGAAAGCGCGGATGCAAAAAGGTTCATGACCGGGCTTACATTTGCGGAGAAATTCTTTGCTGCAAATTTGACTATGGAAGAAAACAATATGTTTAGGAGCGTAAAGGGGAATGCAACAAGGGCGGTTATGAACGCACCCACTGCAAGGGTGACAAACGTCCTGAGTGAACGGCCCCCAACCATCATCCAGCTCTCAGAAACCGATTCTGAAAAAGTCTTTCCGGAAAGAAAGAACAGCTGGGTAAAGAACAGCCGGTTGGAATGGTAGATGAAAAAGAAAACATAAGGGATTGCCGCAAGCGCAAGGAGCATCAGAAATATTACTGCAAGGAATGCGTTGCCTACGGCAAAATAGACATATGCAGCAGAGCCTACGAACAATAGCAAAAAGAATGCAAACAGCAAAAACAGCTTGCGGTCCATAAGAAGAAGCATGGACACGATGAACTGGCTTATGCCGGATACAAATGTGGCAACTCCATAGCCATACTTCCTGGTTTTAAGGCCTAGCACGGCAAATGACGCGGCAAGAAGCTTTACTGAAAAATAAATCATGCCTGCAAAGTAAAGCGCGTAAAGGATTGTGCAAAACACCACCACCACGGGAAAACTGCGGGCGGTGACGTAATTGAACATTGAAAAGAGCGTGGAAAATGTTGCCATGAAAAAGACGTAAAAAAGCAACCACTTTTGGACTTCGGTGTCTTTTGCAAGGAGCTTTGCAGTATTGAACGAATGGGAAAAATAATCTAGGAAACTGGCCATAAGCACATCACGAAAACGTAAGGCATTTGCGGAATAAAAACAATCGCACAGAGGCACTTTTGCAAATAGAGTTGAAAAATAAAGAGTCCCGCTGGCCTGATTTGAACAGGCAACACTCTGATTACCATCTGGAGAGCAGCACCGGCATCATAAATCAGCCGGGCTGATATGCCAAGCTACAGTCAGATGCTCTGCCAGGTTGAGCTACAGCGGGTTGAAAACGCACTAACCTGCGGACTATTACTATAAAGGGGAAATTAAAATAGCGTTTCGATGGGCTTGGGTTTGCGCCTTAAGCATTTATATTGACCGTATAGCTAATTTATGAGATGCCTTATGACGTTTGATACACCAAAAATAGCGCTGTTTTCCGCATTGTTCATGATTTCATTCTGCTTTTTTGCGCTTGCAACGCCAGTTGAGACTGCCGCACTCGGATACTTGAACTCAAACGAAACAGACAACGCAAAGCTTGCCAACTTCACCTCGGAGGGCACGGTATACTACATGGTCTACAACAACGCAAGCGAGTTGTTTATACTCAAGGAAAGCGGCAGCACATATTCAATTGTGACGGACGAGGCAGCTCTTGCAGAAATTTCCAACGATTACATATCCTTCAAATACGGTGCATCTGTAGCTCCTGCAAAAATTCAGCAAATAAAGGCAGAACAAGAACGGCTTAACAATGCAACACGCAATTGCACCAACTTGGCAAAGATGGTGCTTTCAAACTCGCCCATGATGCTCAACATCCAATACGCGGACCTGACTGGCAAGACGTATAGGGCACTCATCCGGCTTACGGGAGTAAACGGAAGCAAGGGATTGAACATAACTGACGTTGAAAATGCAAGCTATTACCAAAACAAGTCAGGATACCCCAAATACCTTGTCAAGGGATACCTTGCAACTACGGTTGGAATGCTTTATGAAATTGGGAATATGACTCAGGATATTGATGAGAATGGCAGCGCAGCTGAAAATACTGCAAAGATGCTTGCAATAAAGAAGCTGGTAGGCGAAATCAAAATTCCCCTTAACACATATGTAAATGACCAGAACTACCTCCACGCCACGTTTCCGCCGGTAATGAAGGCATGCGGCATCACTGGCGCGAATTATACGAGTTTTGAAAACATGCTTTCAGTCAGCGAGCTTCCATCCAACACGGCTTTGGCAAACCTCCTGGCAGTTTCAGCCAAAGCAAGGGAGTCAAAATTTGCAGCAGCAAACGACATCGCCAGCATTGTGGAAACAGAAAGGACCGCGTTTAACTTGCTAGTATCACAGGCAACAGCAGCAAAAACCACAATGAAACAGTACGGGATTGGAATAGACAGCCTTGACCGCCGCTTGCAGGAAGTGAACGATTCCCTTAAGCGTACAATAAATTCCGCATCAATAGATGAAGCAACACGGCTTGACAAGGATTTTTCCTTAAAAATTGACTCGGTAAACAACTACCTTGCGATTTTTTCAAACACAACCATCACTTCGCTTTCGGATGTAGACAGGGCGCTTGTTGAATCGCAGGCTGCAATAACCAAGGCAAAGGAACGGATGGGCGCAACAGACACCAATGTCAACAGCCTTAACCAGACTTGGGAAACCGCCAGGCTTGACTTGATAAAGGCAAAGTCAGACCTGACACTGGGAAAATCTGAGGCAATATCCACTATTAATAACCAGACTGTGAATCTTAACAAGTTAACCGCATCTGCAAATGGCGCAGTGCCTGCATCCCAGCAACTGGACATACTCCTCATGTGCGCAGCGGTGCTTGTAATCATCATAATGGCAGTGCTCATATACTACACTAAAGGCCGCAACAAAAAGCCGCCAGTTGTGATAGCAGCTGTTGGAAATGCCCCCCAAGCTTCGAAGGGAGCGGGAATAATCGTGGAACGCAAGTAAAAAAATAACTGCAGGGCGGCTTATTGCCCCTGCATTCCACTCTTTTTCTTTTGCATCTTTTTCTGCAACAGCGCACCGCCCGCCATCAGCCACGTTGATTATATTCCTGCGCAAACACCAATAGTTCATAATACCCGCACAAGGTGCATTTTCAAATGGACATTGAAACTAGGATGCAGCTCATCACAAGGTCTCCAACCGCAGAAGTAGTCACAACTGACGAGCTTCGAAACCTCTTGGAGACAAAGCAAAAGCCAGTGCACTATATAGGAATGGAAATTTCAGGATTGCTTCATATAGGCTCGGTGTTCATGCTTGGGTACAAGATTCGCGACTTTTTAGAGGCAGGTTGCGAGGCGCAAGTTTACCTTGCGGACTGGCACTCCATCATAAACAACAAGTTTGGCGCCGATTGGGAAAAAATCAACCGCGCATCCAAGTACTATGAGGAGATGTTCAAGTTTTTTGCGCCAGGGGTAAAAATTGTGCGCGGAAGCGAGCTTTACCACGACAACGACGAGTATTGGAAGAACGTGATTACCTTCTGCAAGCACGTAACCCTTGCGCGAGATGTGCGCTGCCTTGAAATCATGGGCAGGAGCCAAAAGGAGGCGCTTGATGTTGCAAAGTACATCTACCCGCCAATGCAGGCAGTTGACATACGGACAATAGGCGCAGACATTGCGCATGCAGGAATGGACCAGCGGAAAATCCACATGCTTGCACGCGAAGTCTATCCCTCAATGGGGTTTGCAAAGCCGGTTGCGGTTCACCACTGCCTTCTTCCAGGACTGCTTGAGCCGCCAAAAGTTGCTGCAGAGGAAGGCCAGACTGAAAAGGAAGCCAAGGTAGCTGCATCAAAGATGAGCAAGAGCAAGCCGGATACTTCGATTTTCCTTAATGATTCAGCAGAAATAATCAAGCGCAAGATTTCCAAGGCATACTGCCCGCCTGAGGCTGATGGCAACCCTGTTCTTGCGCTTGCAAAGCATATCGTGTTTAGGCAGCAGAAGGAATTTTCGGTGATACGGCCTGCAAAGTTTGGCGGGGACGTGTCGTTTGCGTCCTACGAGGAACTTGAGAAGGCGTACTTGGAAAAAACGCTGCACGCTGCAGACTTGAAGTCAGGGGTTGCAGAGGCAATGGACAAAGCAGTAGAGCCCATACGCTCGCACTTTGAAAAGAAGCCCGAATTGCTGGAAGTTTTCGAGCAGGCAAAGATTACCCGGTGAACGCATTGGAAAAACAAGGAACCGGATCTGAAAAGATTGAGATAAAAAAACTGCCGTTTTATCCAAAAACAGGCTCGCTGACTACTGCGGATTCCACTCAAAGGATAATGGAAGTGCTCGGGCTGAAAAACGAAAAAGAACTGATGCGCATCAACGAAAGAAAGCAGGGCATGACTTTCTTTGAATTCTTGACGCTATTTCGCAACCACCCGCTGGTAACCCGTGAAATTACGCCGACAAAACAAGCCTACCTTGACATGATCCACACTTGCCAGAACTGGCATGAAGAAAATAAAAAGGGGGAACCGATGCTGGACGACAACAAGCTGGACACGTCGCCGCATCCCATGTACGACCTGTACCGGTTCTACAAACGCTACTAAAAAACGCTTAAAAATCACGTGCCCTCAGAGTAAGCATTCATGTAGGCAACCTGCTCTTGCGTGAGCTTTTCAACACCTATGCCCATGCATTCTGCCTTCAGGGTTGCAACCTGCAAGTCCAAGTCGGCAGGAACTTCGTGCATTCCGGCTTTGAGCGACTTTGCGTTCTTTGACAGGTACTCAAGCACAAGCGCCTGGTCTGAAAAGCTCATGTCCATGACTTCGCTTGGGTGCCCGGCACCAGCAGCAAGGTTTACAAGGCGGCCTTGTGCAAGCAGGCATATTGACTTTCCGCTCTTGAGCATGTAGCGTTCCACGTGCGGGATTATTTCTTTTTTTGAAACGGACAGCTTCTCAAGGTCGGATATGCAAAGCTCGACGTTGAAGTGCCCGGAGTTTGCGATTATTGCACCGCTTTTCATCAGCTCAAAGTGCCTTCCGCGGATTACGCTCTTGTTGCCCGTTACTGTGACGAACACGTCGCCAACTGCAGCTGCATCGTCCATGGTCATGACGTCGTACCCGTCCATTGCGGCACGAAGCGCCTCAACTGGGTTGACCTCGACTACAACTACCCTGCAGCCCATGCCTTTTGCGCGTATTGCAAGGCCCTTTCCGCACTGGCCGTAACCGACCACTACGAATTCGGAGCCTGCAAGCATCTTGTTTGTGGCGCGCATAACAGCATCGATTGTGGACTGGCCGGTGCCATAGTAATTGTCAAAAAGGTGCTTTGTCGGAGTGTCGTTTACTGCGACTATCGGGAACTTCATTTTTCCATCAGCAGCCATGGCCTTGAGGCGGATTACGCCGGTCGTAGTCTCTTCCTGGCCGCTAATGATATCCTTCATAAGGTCGGTGCGCTTTCCATGCACTATGTTAATCAGGTCAGCGCCATCGTCAACAATCATGTTGGGCAGTATGTCAAGGGTGCGGTTGCACTGGTCGTAGTACTCCTTATTGTTGCATCCCCTGACTGCGTGCACTTCGAACCCTTCCTTTGCAAGGGCTGCAGCCACATCATCCTGGGTAGAAAGCGGGTTGGACGCGCAGAGTGAAACATGGGCGCCGCCTGCTGCGACGGTCTTGGTAAGGACTGCAGTTTCTTTGGTAACATGCAGGCACATTGCAATGCGCAGGCCCTTGAATGGCTTTTCAGCTTCAAAGCGGGCCTTGATTTTCATCAAAACCGGCATGTGCGCTTCTGCCCACTTGATGTTTTCTTCACCTGATGGCGAAAGGCTGATGTCTTTTACAGTATATTTGGTCTTCTGGCTAGTCGTCATATTGTCAAATCCCATCCACGTATACGGCGTTGAAAAAACAGCGGCAAAACAGCCGCATAGAATAAACTGCAAAAAAGCTTAATAGGCCTATGCGGGGTTTGCGCTTTGCAAAAGCTATAGCATGCTGCTTGCGGAGAGTTTAAGTTTGCTGCCAGCGTAAACGGAATATGCAATTATCGCGCGGGTTTGCTCTCTGGATACTGACTAAGTTTGCGATGCTATTCTTCATCTTCGCACTTGCAGGAATACTGCTGCAGATGAGCGTAATGCAAAAGCAGGGGGCATGCGATACGCAGGCATTCAACTCGGTGAACACACTGACATCGAAATTGTCGCAGGTATTATTCTCGCCTTCGGAAGACGAAAAGCAGACCTATTCCCTTCCCCCGGCAATTGAAACCGGCGGCGGGAACGTCCTCTACCAGCTTAATATCACGTATAGTGAGAAAACAACCGAAGGAGTCTCCAATGGACGGCTTTTCTTTTATATTAACCCGCTTTCAGAGATTGACTGCTCCTCAGGCACTAACATAGCCCTTGGCGACACGTCAAAATTTATCCTTGCCTTTGTAAACCAGTATGGCGAAGTCAACAAAGCAGTGCCTGACGAGCCGTTTGTCCTTACGCCATCCGGAAGCATCGATGGACTAAAAAGAAGCAGGTACATCATCATACTCAAATGCTCTGAAAAATCGCCAAACGGGATAAACTATATTTTTATACAGGACTGCCACAAGGAAAGCATTACGGAATGCACCGAACTGAACTTTAACAGCGGAATGATAAAGGCTTGCTGCGGCTGGTCGGACAAGGCCGGTTGCACAATAACGTGATTTTAATGAAAAGGGCATTCATTGGACCGATTGGCGACGACATTCCCAGCATATTCCCCCTCATGGCGGGGATTGTGCTTTTTATTGCAACCATTGCGTACGCAAACCAGGAATTTGCCACCAAGACAGAGCAAATAAAGCTTCGAAAGGCCGGGCTTGACCTTTCATACATTGCAATTGAAAATGGCTACATGGACATGGATAACTTTCCAGACAAGTGCCGGGAACTCCTGACGCCCGCGTCAGTTAAGAATGGAGTTTACTTTGCTGTGATGCTGCGCAATTGTGACCAGCTTGCGCTTCCTTCGTTTGAAGGCACCGTGATTTGCAGCAGGACATTCGAAACAGCTCCAACTTTGAATAAGGCATTCTTTGAAAAGAAGGTACTGTCAACGTTCAATTACCCTGTTGCTACGGACTGTGATACCGGATTGGGCGAAAAGTCCGGGCTTGGCACTATTGAAATATTAACGTGGTACAAATGACATCGAAAAGCCGCTCACAGGCAAGCCTCTTTGACGGCATCTCATTTTTGATGCTTACGATGGTATCTATTGCAATAATCTTCGTCTCTCTTTCAGGCTATGGCAACCTGCAGAATTCGATTATTGACAAGGCGCATATCACAAGCTACCTGCAGGACTCCATCAAGGCCATGTACTACCTAGACGCATCCACATTAAGCACTTTTAGCTGCCGCGACGAGCCGTATTATTGCAACCAGCCGGACGAATGCAGGATAGACAGCAGCAAGTGCAATATGGGATGCGAAGAACTTGAAACATGGACGGGAATATCCGTTGCAGAACTTCTAAAGCGCGACCTGCGCGACTACGATGGCACAGTAGGAACAGGGCTTGATGACAAGTACGGCCCGGCGCCTGCACCGGGAAAGCTTGCAGCACGCTGTGCATTCATGAAGATACTGGAACCGTTTTCATCTGGAGGATACACATACATTGTTGACTTCAAAAAAGTCAAAGGAACAACAAATCAGGTTCCACAGACAGGCAAGTGGATAACAAACAATGTAGAAGTCACAAGCTGCGATACGGAAATGGGCCAGAACAAACTGGTTGTGAATGCGCCATTTCGTGTATTCGTATCAAAGGAAACTGAAGCCGACAACTACATCATATCCATTTGCATGTGGTCAACTAGAAATGTGAAAACCTAATTTTAAAAAAATCAGGCTGGAACGGCTATTTTCTTTTTAATGTGCACTTCCTCACCGCACTTGGGACAAGTGTATGCAAACCCCGTAAGGTCGACCCGTACGTTTGGCGAACAGTTGGTGCACATGCCTGAGCCACAGTAGGGGCAGAACACTATGCGCGAGTTCCTCTGGTGGCAAGTGGGGCACCCAAGGCCCTCTTCATTTCCAATGTGGACAAACTCCATGTCAGAAGATGCACTTACAGGAGATGCAGATTGGAAGGACGGTGGCCTGCCGCCTTCAACTGCACCAATTTCTGAAAGCTGGTCAAACAACCCGCCTTTGGCCTGGGGCACGCCTGCAGACTTTTTAGGCAGTACTTCCCCAAACAAATCAGTCTCAAGCTCTGCAAACTTTTCCTGCTGCGAATCATCAAGCACATTATCCTGGCGCTGTTGCGGCTTTTGCGACGGCGGCATGTTCAGGCGAGTGATAGAATCTGCACTGCCTTCACCGCGAGCTGACGTCTTAAGCTGGCTGTAAATATCCGAAATGATTTCAGCAAACTCGTCTGTTTCCGACACTTCCCTTGACGCAATCACGCGAATGGAATTTTGACGCGCGTACAGCCTGCGACGGCCCGCGGGTTCATCTGATTCTTCGGACTCCGATGGCTCGGATTCCACTGGCTGCGAGTATATCCGGCGCCTTGGAACCTCCGATGGCTCTAGTTCCATATCCGAACGCGACACGCGCTCCGATGCAGGAGGAAGTATGTCTTGAAGTATTTGGTCAGACTCAGCTTCAATTTCCTTACGGGACTTGACCGGCGGAGTTACAGATGATTTTGAATTGGCAGCGTCGGATTGCATTACAATAGGCGCCTTTGCGCCAACGGGCTTTGACTGCTCGTCTTTTTGTGCTGGAAAATCCTGCAAAAGCTCATTGAGCTTGCGGTCATAGAAATGCTTGCGCTCTTCCTCATCTTCTGGAACTGCGTCGGGGTCAGGTTTTTTTACTGCTGCCGTCTTTTGCACAGATGACGCTTCAACAACGCCTGAAACAAACGGCGCGGCCTTTGGTTGTGATGCTGACTGCTTTGAAGATAGGGGTATTTTTGTTATTGATGGCTCTGCAATGTAAATATCTTCAGAAGTAACGCTTGAAGCCGGTACTGGCTGCTGCGGCTTTTCGGAAATTTTTTGAGTAACCGTGCCCGAAACCGACTTTTCAATTGGCGGGTTTTTTGGCAGAACAACAGACATGATGCTTGTTGATATTGTTTTTGCCGGGTGCTCGTCTTGCCTTGCGCCTTCAACTTTGTTAAATACAGGAATATCTATTTGCACAAAATCCTTCTTTTCTGACTGTTTTTTTGGCGAGATTAAACCAAGGAATGCAAAGAACCCCGACGGGGTTGCGGATGCAGGCGATGACACAAAAAGCGTCGGAAGCGCAATAGCAACTTCAGCTTCCTTAACCTCAACTGGAACAGAAATTAAAGGCACCGACTTTGAAGCATCTGGCTTTGCAGAAACTTGCTTCGACGAGGCTATTGCTGCAGTGAATACAGCCTCCGGCTTTGAAGCGCCCAAGACTGCTGGCACTGGAAGATTGGCGTTTATGGAGACGAGTTCCTGCGTCTTTTGTGTTTTTGAAGGCTTGGATTGCGTAGCGTTTGCTGGAGCGGGTTTTTCTGCAGCAGGTTGTGAAACAACGCCGGAAACAAAAGGCGCGGCTTTCGATGGCGATGCGCCAGATTTCTCTGACTCTGGTTTTGGTGATATTGCATCAACAGTAAAGGAGGAAACAACAGGCAAAGACACAGACTGCGCGGGTGCGGTGGTTACAGGTGAAGGCACAAACGGCTTGGATTCATCAGCTGCAACATGCTGCTGCACGGGTTTGACAGGCTTTTGCGGTTGAACGGATTGCTCAACTGCAGCAGCTGCCTTTGCTGCTTTGGATGCACTGTGGACAGGAAGACCTATTGTAAGCATGCGAGGTGAATTA
>JBAZHM010000042.1:0-9597 GCA_041652355.1 Candidatus Micrarchaeia archaeon
CGCCTGGGCCTGCTGCGCCAACGGCAGAGAACACCTGCGCCATGGTATCAACGGGGTAGTATGGCAGCAATGCTTGTATGCCGCAGAACAAAAGCACGTCGCCACCGCCAAGCTGGCCCGTCCGGTGGAGCACATATCCGATTGCAAAAATAATTGCGGTAATCCCGATTGAGTATATTGCAAAGTCCCAGTCAAACACCAGGATGTTCAAAAGCGTTCCCAACGCAATCATTGAAATCGTAAGCTTGTCGTCGATGAAGCTTGTTTTTGCATCCTGGTAAGCCGCAGCCCCCGTTCCGAGCAAGGCAACTGCAATGCGTATGATTTCAAAGTTCAAGTGAATGTGTGCACCCGCAATAATTAGCAAATGGATGTTTTATTTTGTCGCCTTAGTGCTTTGCTGCCAGCCTTTGCGTGTTTTTGCAATCGCCGTGTTCATCTCATTCCGGTCCCGGGCATCATCTTTTGCAAGCCCTTGAGGAACCCGCGGTTTCCGCGCATGCCCTTCATCATCTTCTGGACTCGGTCAAAGTTGTCAACCATCTCGCGGACGTCTTCCATCTTCTGGCCGGAGCCCTTTGCAATGCGCTCCTGCCGTGACCTGACTTTCACGAGCTTGGGTTCCTTCCGCTCTGCCCGTGTCATGGAGTTGATTGCAGCCTCAAAAGACTTCATCTTCTCCTCGCTTTTTCCAACCATCTCTTCAGGCAAGTCATACGCGCCAACCATCTGCATGATCTGCTTGAGCGGGCCCATTTTTTTCATTGCCTTCATCTGCGCAAGGAAAGTCTCAAAGTCAAGCTTGCCCTCTTCAATCGCCTTTTGCAGGTTCTCTTCCTGCGAAATCTCCTTTGCCTTTGAAAGCAAAGCTTCCAAATCAGGGAAACCGCAAAGCCGGGCTACGAATTTTTTTGCATCAAACGCCTCGAACGCGTCCGGTTTTTCTCCTGATGCTATGAATGCAATGCGTGCGGCTTTGGATGCAGCAACTGCGGACAGTGCACCGCCTCCTTTTCCGCTCCCATCCATCTTTGTCACAATGACTCCGGAAAGGCCAACCGCATCATCGAACTGCTTTGCCTGCTTTGCAGCAACCTGGCCGATGTCTGCGCTGATTACTAAAAATTTCTCATCCGCGTTGAGCACTTTGTCTATTGCCTTAAGCTCAAAGGCAAGCTCCTCGTCAAATGCGGAGCGGCCTGCGGTGTCGACAATAATAACGTCGTAGTGCGGTCCCAAAGTCTCAAGGCCCTGCTTTACAATCATTGCAGCATCCTTGTGCTTTCGGTCTGCAAAAAATCCCGCGTTTACAGACTTGCACAATTGTTCAAGCTGGTCAATTGCAGCGGGCCTGTGAACGTCCCCGGCAATCGCCGCTACCTTCAGACCTTTTGACTGGTAGAATTTTGCAAGTTTTGCGATTGTTGTGCTTTTTCCAGAGCCGAACAATCCCAAAAGCAGTATTTTTTTCTTTGCAACAACCGGCGCGTAAGCCTCGCCGCCCATAAGGCTTGAAAGCTCCTCATAGACTACTTTCGTTGCGTGCTCGCGAATAGTCGCTCCCGGAGTTGCCTTTTCTTTGAGTATGCGTTCCTCTATCCTCTTGCATAGCGAGGAAACCAGCCGGACTTCCACGTCGTTTGTGATGAGCACGCGCTGCAAGTCCTTGCTGAACTCCTTTACGGCTTTCTCATCAACCAGCGCAGCGCCGGTAATCTTTGCAAGGGCTTTCCTGATGCCCTGTCCTAGGTCCATTGGGCAGATTCACTGTTTCTGATAACTTATTGGACATGTAAAGCAAGAAAAAGAGGGGGTTTACCTTCGGAAGCGCACAAAGAGTGCCCGCAGTTTTATCGGGCCCGTGTTTGTGATTTTGTGCATGGTGCGCGACGGGACAAGCAGGAAGTCACCTGCCTTTGCTTGGAATGTCTTGCCTCCTGACTTGACCGTTGCCTTTCCGCGAACGATTGAAATTATCTCGTCAATGCCATCGTGCCTGTGCCAGTCGAACGTCCCGCCACGCGGAAGGTAGCCTACTGATACTGCCTCAAGCCTGCTTTTTGGAGCGTCAGAATTGCAAAAAATCATGCGGCGCTTTCCAGAGCCTCCGTGCGCGTCTTCTTTCGCAACTTTGCTGGTGTTCCTTGAGACAAGTTTTTCTTTTTGCGGCTTTTTCACAGTGTTTCCCTACGAAAAAATTATCCCAAGAGGCCCAAGCATTTTTTTCATGCTGCTTTTGCTTGTCTTGAACGCAGAGACTGCAAGGAAACCGAACACGAGAAGCGATGCTGCAGTTACTGCGGGGTCCCATGCAAAGTACCACGGCACAAACGTAGCGCCAATTGCTGCAAGCGGGCTTGGAAGGCCGTAGTATACTCCCTTCTCCATTTTCGGGTCCTGCAAGTTAAACCACGCAAGCCGCGTGACTATGCAGATGCAAAAGAATATCGCAGTAGCAATTACCGTCCAGTCAAACATTGCGTTTGAAAGCAGTATGCCCAGAACCGCAGGCACTGCGCCAAACGAAACAGCGTCTGCAAGCGAGTCAAGCTGCAAGCCAAAGTCGTTGAACTTGTTTGTCCAGCGTGCCACTTTTCCATCCAAAAAATCTGCAACAACCGCAAGCAGCACAAAAACCGGGGCATAATCCGCGCCTTGGAGGGCAAAAGCAACGCCGGCAATGCCAAAGCCCACGCTTGCGTAAGTGAAGACGTCCTTTGCAGCAAGCTCCCCTGCTTTTTTGTTGAGTATTTCCATAAGAATCCCATCAACCGCTCTTTCGTTTGTTTATCCTATTTTTCTTTAGGCGTATAATAACCAATTGGCGGCAATGCTGCACTCGGGCTTTTCGCAGCCGTTTTATTGCTTGCGAGGCCCTAAATAGTAAATTACTGCAAAATCAGTAGGGCCTGTAACTCAGCTTGGTCCAGAGTGCCAGTCTTATATGACGCCAAAGCCCCCCTTAAAGCGGACTTTGGTTATCTAGGCAAACTGGAAGTTCGTGGGTTCAAATCCCACCAGGCCCATATTTATTTTTGCTTTCAGGCGCAAAAGTTGTATTGCAATGAAAAGAAAACAAGCAGGCATTTCCGGCTGGGAAAATTCTGTTGCCGCAAAGAGGATAGAGACTCTTTTGGAGCTTTCAAAAAAAGCGCATTCCGAAGGCGACAAAGCTTATGCAAAGCGGTACGTGGTCCTTGCAAGAAAAATCGCGATGCGCCACAGGCTAAAAATCGGCAGCGGCTTGTTCTGCAAATCCTGCAGCCAGATTTACTGCCTGCAAGGAAAGACTCACAGCGTGCGCATAATTTCAGGAAAGCCCTATGTGATATGCGGCGCGTGCGGAAAAAAGCGCATGCCGTCTTGCGCAAGAAAGATACCCCGCAGCTAGATTGCCAACAAAGCCAACTTATACTCCGGAGCATGTTCCTATTGTATGGCACACGTTGAAAACCTGCTGCGGCCAAAACACCTGCGTTCGGCATTTGCAATATTTGCTTTTGCCATTTTGTTTTCCGGATTCTGCAATGCCGTATCGCCAGACTCAACTGGCTCTTCTGTAATCCATGCGCGGCTTGAATATTCTATAATTCTTCCAAATGCCGCCACGCAAGCGGAGTTTTCAGCATACGTGTTTGGAAACTTCACCGCACAGTCCGCGGCATTCTCTGCATCCGACCCGTTCGAGTTCTCAACAGACACGTTCGGAAATTCTGTCCTTACTTTCAAATATTTCCCAACCCCGGGCACGCAAAGGGCTTTCTGGATAGATGCAATGCTAAACACCTCGTATGACCCGCAGCGGTTTGCGTTCGAAAAGTCAAACGCTGGCACGGACTACCTTTCGCAAAGCAAGCTAGTCCGAATCAACTCGCAAATATCTTCGCTTGGCAAATCTATAGTGCCTGCAGGCTCGGACGCGTATGCTGCAATCCAAAAGTTGTCATCATGGGTTTATGAAAACATCATTTACGATTCCAATTACAAGGACTCTGCAATGGACTCGCTTTCAGTCCTTAACATCAGCAGGGGGACCTGCGATGAAAAGGCGCACCTGCTGGAGGCGCTGCTGCGTTCCCAATCGATTCCCGCCAGGCATGCGGTTGGGTTTGCGTATTCTGGAAAGGAATGGCAGCCGCACGCGTGGGTCGAAGCAGGTGTAAATGGCGAGTGGGTTCCAATTGACCCCACGTTCAACGAGCTTTTTTTCATCGATGCAACGCACGTGCGGCTTGCAGTTGGCCGCGACCAGGAGGATACAAAATATTCAATTCGTGCAATAGGCACAAGCAACCTGTCTGGCACGCAGATACTGCCCCGGTTTAACCTGACTTTTGCATCTGCTCAACCCTATTCTGATTTTTTTTCCTTTGCAGTTGATTTTCCGCAAGGCGTGCACTCTTCTTCCGAGAGGGGAACGATAATTGCAAACGTCTCAAACCTTTTTTCAAACCGCACCATTGCCGTGCCGCTTCTTCTTACTTTGCACCAGGATTTTTCGGTATCGGGGCCAGCAGCGCAGATAATATTATTGAAGCCAAAAGAATCGAGGATGGTTGTTTGGGATGTTGTTTTTCCCTTCAAGGTAACCGGAGGCTACATTTACAATTATTCTGCGCTTGTGACTGCATACGGCAATGAGCGCATGGGGTTTTTGGAAGCATCCCAAAAAGGCAGGGCGGAAGTTGAGAAGCTGGTTTTGGTTGAGAACGTTGCAGCAGCAAAAACCGATTCGGGCTTGCTTCTTTCTTTTTGGGTGCGGAACACCGGAACTACCGCGTTATCTTCAATTGACGTTATGCTTTCCACTTCCAGTTCAAACCAGTCAACCCGGATTTCACAGCTTGCAATAGGAAACATTGCAAAAGTAGAATTTATCCTTCCCTACCCTGCGAAAGGCGTCAAGTCTTTAGATGCCAACATCTCAATCTCACTTGGTCAGTCATCATATTCAAGCCCGGTTAGCATAGACCTTTCAGACTACGCTGCCACTCCCTATTTGCCTGCAACTGCCACAAATGCGCTTGCTGGCGTCTTTTATTCGCCAATATTTCTTGCAGCAGCCGCGATAGTAATAGTTTTAACCCTTTTAATCGCAATAATTGTTCGCAAAAGACGCTAGAATGCAGCCGTAGTCCAGAGGTCTTATTCCTTTTCGGGCTTTGGCCGGACAATCTGGAGCCGCCGAATTTTGTATTGGATAACATCCAGCGCTTTATTCGTTTGGCGGGCACTAGGACGTGAGGTTGCCAATCTCGAAACCCGGGTTCAAATCCCGGCGGCTGCATTTCTTCTTTTATTTCCTTTCCAGAGAGCATAGCGTTAATTTTCTATTCGTTCGTATTCTTTTATGGCAAATAAAACAACCGCGTATCCCTTATCCGCGTTCGTGAAAGTCATCCAGAAAAAGAAGATGGCCGAGCTTTGGGACAACAAAGAAGACGAAGTTTGGGAAACCGCTTAGTCCGTTTCCAAAATTCGCTCCTGCTCTTCTAATTATCTCAACAACCCCGGTGCAAACAGCATCAAAAGCCCGAGTATGAACAAGATGGTCCCGCCAACAATCTTGGAAAACCCGGCGTATTTTTGGGTGATGTCTATTGACGAGATGGCGAGTGCTGCTACCCCGAAGATCACCAGGTCGTCAATCATGAAGAACAGCGTGTAGAGCAGTATGTAGCCGTAGTATTCCAACCCATTCAGGTTGGAAAGCGCAAGCACTTGCGTAAACACCGCGGGTATTCCTGCAGAGCACATGAACTCCACGGCATTGACTGCAAACGCAAGGCCCACTATTGCAATGATTGTTGAGATTGTAAGCGGCGAGGAAATGATTTCCTGCATCCTGCTTGCTTGCTTTCCTTTTTCCTCTTCATCTCCAATCTTGCAAACCGGCCTTCCTTTTGTCTGGATGTACTCCCTAACTGCAAGCACTCCGCTTCCAAGCGCAATCAGCCCGATGATTATCATTATCGGCCGCAAGTAGCCTACAAGCAAGAACAGGTTAAGCCATGCAGTCATGAACAAAAAGTAAAGTGCGCCGGATGCAAAAAGGAAAGTCCCAACAATGAGCCACATTCTTTTTTTGTCATTAAGTTCCGCCACAAGCGCAATCAGGTAAACCAGCACCCACATCGCGCACGGGTTGAAGCCGTCAACAAGGCCGAGGACTATTGCGAGTGCGGGAAGCGACATCCCGGCCAGGTTGGTCTTTCCAAGGAACGGGATGTCCAGGATGAACCTGCTATCGTTGGCTGTGCTTGAGTTGTTTTTAGCCTGCGGGTTCTTTGACACGTAGTCTGCAAGCATTGCCTTGAGTTGGATTCCCGTTGTGGTCTTGGACTCAAAGCCCAGTATGTAGTTATTCCCGACAAACGTCATTGGCACGCGCAGGTTGTCCCCTTCCATCCCATGGTCCTTCATCATCTGCGACATGAACTGCGCTTCTGAGGTGGTTGAAATATCGTGCTGCACCCACGACACTTGCGGGTATTCCTTCATCAGCTCTGCGTTGAACGGCTTTTGCTCTGCGCAGTGCGGGCACGTTGGCAAGTAGAAAAAGTGCACAGTAAGGTTTCCCTCAACAGTGTCATTTATAGGGTTTGCCGAAACCGGCATCTGCGCCTGCTCAAAAGCAAGAAGCAAAAACCCGAGCATAGCCAGGCCTATGAGCAGGTTGCGGTTGAATGGGATTGACAGGAAATCCTTTGCGCCGTTTATCATCATGATGCACCTTTGTAACTAACTCTACCATTTGTTTATATCGTCCAGTATTTTCCTTGCCTTTTGAGTAATTGAATAGAATCGCTTCGAACCCGCATTGCGAACTTTCACAAGCCCCGCGCAAAGCAAAGTCGAAAGGTGCTGTGAAACCGCCGGTTGGCTTACTTTGCAGCACTTAAGCTTGCAAGCGCTTACTTCGCCCTTTGAGATGTATTGCAGAAGCGAAAGCCTTGTGGGGTCGGAGACCGCCTTCAGGGTCTTGGTTTTAGTGTCCACTAATATAAGACTTCACTTATATTATTAAATTGCTCTAAATGCGCAGGCAGCCGGCGCAAAAGGCAGCTAGAAGAAATCGTCGATTTTCTTCTGCCGCTTGTCAAAGCTGGTCCCCGCAAAAGCGGCGTCCTTGTTTCCTGCAGCAAGGCTTTTCTTGAGGCTTTTCATGTTTTCATGCATCTGCCTTTCCTTGCGCTTTGCAATCCACAGGAACGCCTCGTCCTTGGTTCCTTTGGTCACAAGCATCAGCACGTTTCCTGCGCGGACACGGCCAGCGCGCCCCCTGCGCTGGATTAGCCGGATTTCTGAAGGAACTGATTCGTAGAAAACCACAAGGTCAACTCGGGGGATGTCCAAACCTTCCTCTCCGATCGAAGTCGATACTAAAATATTGTATTCCCCCGCCCTGAACTTTTCAAGCGTCTCGTGCTGCTTTTTCTGGCTCATGCCCTCGTTTGATTTCCCGACAAAAGCAGCTGCGCGAATCTTTGGGTTCGCCTTGATTTCCTCAAGTATTGACTCGACGGAATGCCTGTAGTGTGCAAACACTATTGCGGACTTCCCGTTAGCGGCGATTTCCTCAAGAATGCCCCGCAGCTTGCCCATCTTGGGGTGGTTGAGCCCCTTGAGCAGCGCAAGGTCTGCAGTTGACCTGACTTTTGTAAACCGCGGGTCTGCCATCAGCTCGCGGATTGCCTTGGTCTTCTTTTCCCGTCCAGTAAGCGAGTCAAGAAAGCGCTTCAGCGAGTTTATGCCTTCGGCTTCCAGCAAGTCAATTGCATGGAGTATGTTCATTGATTTTGCCTGCAAGCTCAAGCCCCGATAGGCGTTCGTGTTTCCCTTTGCAAGCTCGGACAAAAGCAGCGTGCGCATCTCCAAAAGCTCGCGCTTGTCAATGGAGATTGCAGCTGATTTTGCAAGCTCCATTTTTTTGAGCTCCTTTAAAACGTCAGAAAGCATCTCGCGCAAAATCTTGGAGATTTCCTTCTGCTCGGGGTACATGTCTACGAAAATCTTCTCAACATCCAGATCCTTGGAATACGCCTCGACATTTTTTTCCTCGCCCGTAATCACTTCAATGTTTTTGATATTGAGGTTGGAGCAAATCTCGGCAACCTTTTCCTTGTCAGCAGAAGGCGATGCGGTTAAGCCTAGAAGCAGGCAGGACGGGTTCTGCGCAGTAGCCTGCCGGGCGATGAACGAATATGCGTAGTTTTTGACTGCGTGGTGCACTTCGTCAAAAACAATCAGCCGGAAGTCCTTCAAGTCGATCTTTCCAGTCAATATGTCGTGCTCTACTGTCTGGGGGGTTGAGCAGAAGAATTTGCGTTCCTTCCATAGCGCCTCGCGCTTTGCAGGAGCAATCTCTCCTGTAAGCACGCAGGATTCTTCTTCAGCAATGTCAAGAGTCTCCAGGAGTACGCGCTCCTGCTGGATTGCCAGGGGCTTGGTGGGAGCAAGAAACAGGTATTTGCCCGGTTTTGAGGTGCCGCCGTTGCGCTCAAGAAAGAGCATGCGTGCAATGACTAAAACCGCGACAAAAGTCTTGCCAAGCGCAGTTGGCATTACCACAAGCGTGTTGCCTTTTTCCAATGCAGTTTTTGCAGCAGCAAGCTGATATTGCCGCAGCTGGACGGAGTCTGCATTTTTGAGCGAAAGCCCCGGATTGGAATCTTGCAAGTCCACAGCAAAAACACGCTTTTGTGCAATAACTATACTTTCATCGATTTGCGCGCAAAAAAGGCTCAAAACACCTAATCCTTCCGCAAAATTAAATAATAAGCCTTCCCAAAGTATATTTCCACTAACGGAGGTCGTTTAACATGGGTGACGTTCCTTTGGCGCCAGTAGAGCGCCTTATCAGAAAAGCAGGCGCAGAGCGCGTGTCCGAGGATGCCTCGGAAGCACTTGCAGACGTGCTTGAGGACATGGCAATTGACATCTCGCAGAAGGCGGTCCAGCTTGCAAAGCACGCAGGAAGAAAGACCGTGACAAGCGAAGACATCAAGCTTGCGAGCAGATAAATTAAAATAAAGAGTGCGGCACTCAATTTGCCGCTATCTACTTTTTATCTCCGGTATCCGCCCGAATAGCTGCCTTCACGTCCGCCGTAGCTTCCCCGGTCTGAGCGGTAGCTGCCACGGTAGTCGTCACGCCTGCCATATCCGCGGTCCTCGCGCTCTTCCGCCGGGGCCTTTGCAAACATGTAGTACTTCTCATCGCCTTTGAGCTCGTTGATGATGCGCGAGGCAAAGAGTGCTGCCGGGTCCCCTAAATGCGACACGCGTGCCGAAACGTCAGCAAAGCTTTCGAAAGGCTTCAGCTCGCGCTGCCGAAGAATCTCTTCAAGATATTTCTTTCCAATTCCCGGAAGAAGCTCAAGCGAGTGCGCGCGGATGTTGATTGAGCCTGCCTTGTTGAGAAAATGCACGAACTCAGGCTCGCGCGCCTTGATGATTTGCCTTACTGCCGCATCAAGCTCGCGCTGTCCGGTGCTTGTGAGCTTGTTGTAGTTTATCCTTCCGCGAATCTGCTCGATTCCGGTGCGCTCGCCCTTTCCAATATACACTCGTTCAAGCGGAGCAAATGTTTTTCCCG
>JBAZHM010000043.1:0-9568 GCA_041652355.1 Candidatus Micrarchaeia archaeon
ATATGCCCATCCGCAAAGCGTCAGTCTTGGAGCGGGCTATGCCCAAGTCAACAGCTTTCTGGAGGATGATTTCGGGAAAACCCTCGAATTCAAGTGTAGTTCGCATGCAATCACCATGTAAATAGACGTATTCAACTATTTATGCTTGCCGTTTCTTGCCTTCCAAGCCAAGACTCTAGGTAAAAATTATAGTCTGAAGGATGCAGGGGAAGGGATTTGAACCCTTGCAGCCCTAAGGCACAGGATTTCCCAGAGAATCACCGGAAGCGATTGTTTACCGCTTCCTTATTCCGGGGATTTTCGTCTAAGTCCTGCGCATTTGACCAAGCTCTGCCACCCCTGCATAGGTTGCCTTGAGTTAATTATTTTTGGGAGTTCAGTTTTAAGAGGGAGGGGGTTGCAATAGGGAACTTGTGAAAATACTCAAGCAGCTAGAACGCCCACTTTCCTGTCGCGTACCAAAAAAGGAACAGCGCCTGCAATAATGCGGATACGGCTATGAATGCCCGATAGGTGTTTTTTTCTTTTGCAGCCAAAGCCATGGAAATGAACACTGGGAAAACGCACAGGACGTAACGCGGGTTGCTCATCCAATATGCGGTGGAGGTAAAGAATACCACGCTAGCAAGCGCGTAAACGCCATATGAGAACCGTGTCTTTGCCAACGCCATCAATGCGAATGCGTATCCGATGAATGCGAAAACAATCTCAATTGCAGCAACGGGCGGGGATTCCGGGAAGGTGTTTATGATGTTCAACCAAGAAGTGACAAGGCCATCATAAGGAATGGAAATTGCCTTGTGAAAGTGTGTTGATTGTATTGACAGGAACGCAAGCGGGTCTCCGAACACGGCTGAATTTACTGCAAGATAAGGAAGCAGCCCCAGCGGAACAAGCAAAAGAAAAGCAGCGTTCCAATCCAATTGCTTAAGGTCCCATTTTCTTTGGGCAAAATATTCTGCTGCAAGCCCAACCAACAGCAACACGCCATTTATCCGGGTGGCTGCTGCAATCATGCCCAAAAGCCCCGCCCATTTCCATTCCCCAAGCCTTGCTTTGTAGAAGCTTGCAATAGAGAACAAGATGAACACGCTTTCAGTGTACGGTGCGTGCAAAAAATAAGCTGTTGGAAATACACAGAACAGGATTGCTGCGCGTTTGGCAGTATCTTTTGGAAAATCCAGCCTTATGAGCTTGTAGAAAAGAAAAATCGCAGCAACAAAAGCAAAATTGGAAACAAAAAGGCCAGCTAAAGTCAGGTCTTTGGCCAAAATGCCAAGCAGCCCTATAATCGCAGGGTATCCTGGCAGGAATGCTATCCGGTAAAAATCATCCGGCCGGGCGCTATACCCGTACGCTGCAATGTGCGCGTAGTTTTTTGCATCCCAATTGTCCCAGACTGAATGGATGTCAAGTGCATTCTGCCCGTTTATGCCTGCAAAAAAGTGCGCTGCAAGAAACGTAGTTAGTATTGTTATTGCAGAAAGAAAAATCAGGAAACGGACTTCATCTTTTTCCAAGGATATTCCGGTTTTCAAATCCACGGATGGCGCCCTCTTTTTTCATCTTGTTTCGACTTTGAATACGTCCCCGTCTTTTAGCACGTGGTCTGCCCCGACTTTTTGCCCGGGGTGCTTTGCTGATGGCCCCCATACTTTTGCAAACTTGAAGTTTTCCTTCAAGTCCTTATGGATTTGCGCGCACGCGACAATGACTGTCGTGCCTTCCTTCACAATCAAAGGCTCGTCGTCAGCAGCCTCAAAGCGCGACTTTGTGTAGACGCGAATCATCTTCAGGGCGGAGTAGATTTCATCCTTGAGCTTGTCGATGTTCTGCTCCTTGTCAGCAGATATTGGGACGAATGGGAATTTGATTAGCTTCAGGTAATCTTTGTTGACCAAGTCGATTTTGTTGATGATTGTAAGCGAGGGTATGTACTTGCGGTTTCCAGTCAGCTTGTCAATTAGCTGGTCAACCGTTGCATCATCGCGGATTATTACACTCCCGTTGAATATGCTGTATTCTTTGAGTATTCCCGTGACTATTTTTGCGTCAAGGCCGTGCGTCTGTTTCCTTGAGAACACGATGTTCAAGCCGCCGCGCGTAACGGGCTCGATTGCAATGTCCGCAGGCTCCTGGTCCAGCCGTATTCCCATGTTGTCAAGCTCTACGATAAGCTTGTCGCGGTAATTTGTGTCGAATACGTCAAGTATGAGGAGAACCAGGTCTGCGTTTCGCGCAACTGCAAGCACTTCGCGCCCCCGACCTTTTCCCAAGCTTGCGCCTCCGATGATTCCGGGAAGGTCAAGCAGCTGTATTTGCGCGCCCTTGTGCTTCATTATTCCGGGAATGCAAGTAAGCGTGGTGAATGCGTATGCTGCGGTTTTTGCTTTGCTTCCGGTAAGCGCATTGAGCATGGTTGATTTTCCAACGGAAGGCAGGCCGATGAACACTACGGTGGCGTTGCCTGTTTTTCGCACATCAAAGCCGCCCGTGTTTGCGCCGCCCTTTCCGCTTCCGCCCTCGACAATTTCGCGCCGCAGCTTCGCCATCTTGGCTTTGAGTATGCCCAGGTGGCCCTCGGTGCGCTTGTTCTTTTGCGTCTTTGCGTACTCTGTCTCAAGCTCTGCAAGCTTATCGGATATTCCCATAGCTAAATGCCACTGGAAGAGTATACGCTTTGAAGATAGTAAAAGGAGTAGGATTGCTGTGTTGAAAGGAATGCAGCAACGATAAAAAATATTATTCTATTTTGAAAAATAAAGAAGAAAATAAAAAAAAGATAGCGAGGGCAAAAACGCCCATGCTTGTTTTTTAGTAGTACTTGTTTCCTGCTTTGTGCCAGACGAATCCGACTGCGGCCAAAAGCGCAACTACTATTCCAAGAACCGTGCCCAAAGTCAGGTTGCCGTTCTTGTCAATCAGCGAGCCTACGAACAAACCAGTTCCAGCGCCCGGTGTAGGCGCTGCTGTTGGCCGGATTGTTGGCACAACTGTGGCTACTGCTGCGGTTGCTGTTGGCTTTGCAGTTGGTATTGCAGTTGGCTGCACTATTGGCTTTGCCTCAGGGTAGCAAGTGTTTGCATTAATATCACACTCATAACCAGACGAGCACGCGGGGTTATTGTACCTGCACCCTGCAGGTATTGGCGTTGCAGTTGCTGCAGGTACCGGCGTGGGAGTGGTTACGATTGCACTGATGCTTGATGAGCCCGATCCTTGGTTTGAGCTTGAACTAATTGCAGTTGACTTGTATGCTGCAAATTCGGTGAAATGCTTGGTCCAAATGACCAGGTCGCTTCCGGAGTTGGTGTAGCAGTCAGCAGCATCAGCAAGGCTGTCAGGGTTTGAAACCTGAGCCGAAGTGCATTCATTGCTGTAAACTACGGTGCCGTCGTTGCGCTTGTAAACCACCTTGAGGCCCGTTTTTCCAGGTATGGTAAGCTTTACTGCCTTTGAGAAGTTCAACTGGCCGCCAGTAAAGCCGACCTCTATGACGCTCTCAACGGTGTTTGTCGCAGTTGAAGTGCTTGGCACGCTAATGTCAGTCAAAAGTTTGACTGTTGGCAGGTTGATCATGCCGTTCCAGTTGGACGCGCCAGTAATCACCGTGTTGTTTGGTATTTCAGCGGAGTAGTTTGCGCTTGAAGTTTGCCTTGAAAGGTTCAGGCCACCCTGTGCAAGCGTGACGTTGGATGCGCTGACTAGGCTTGCAATGTTTATTGCAACTGGCTGGTCTGCAGCAACATCTAAGCCAATGGTGATTTTTGTAACATTCTCTGCGTTGCTTGTGTCCAGAAGGATTTCCTTAGTGCCATTTGCCACGGTAACAGTGCTGTTTTCAAAAGTCGCTGGCGCCACTATCTTTGCAACAGTAAACTGGAAAAACTTCGTAGAGTACGCGCTGCCCTTTGTAAGGTTGGCAGTTGCGTTCACAAGCGTGTTTGAAGTTGCTGAGCGCGTCACATAACCGCTTGAGTTTATTACTGCGGCATTAGTGGTAGTCCAGCTGATGTTAACTCCGTTTGTTGAGTTGCTTGTTGGGAATTCCAAATTCCCGATTACAAAGTCAAGCGTCGGGTTGCCATTAAGCACAATGGCATCAGTAAGCCCTGATTTTGAGGACTCTACTGCAAGCAAATTGGCATCTGCAGTTCCAAGGACAACCATCCAAAAGTTCTTGGTCTGGCTTACATTGTCCTTGGTGGCATTGGCAATCAAATTGACTTGCTTGTCAGTTGATGAACGGATTACCGTGCCTTGAGAGGAAATGATTGCAGTGTTGTCTGAAGACCAGCTTATAGCCGTGCCATCCACACCTACTGTTGGAAGGTTCAAGTCGCCTGTGATGTGCTGGTCATCAGCATTGCTGTTGATAATCAAGGTGATGTTCAGTGCGTTGATCGTGTTGTTTACTGCAACAGTAGCCGAACTAGTCTCAGCAGTTACATTCAGGATGAATGATTTTTGCGCGCTTGCAAAGCCCTGACGGGATATTGCCGCAGTCAGGTTCACAGTAGCAGCAGTTGTACCGTAAGCTGGCCGAGTGACTTTTCCATCGGTTGCACGGATTACTGCAGAATTGTTGGAAGACCAAGAGATTGCCGCAAAGTCCGAAGAGCCGATAGTAATCAGATTCAGGCTTGAAGTGATGCTTGATTCTGCCGAATTTTCACCCGCAATGCTTGAAAATGCCAAGTCATCAGCTGAAGTGTCCACAGTCAGTGAACGGTTGGAAGACAGGATAACGCTTCCATTTTCATCTGCGCACCCAATGTTCCAGTAGTATGTGCCTGCTGCAAAAGATGCAGTAAACAACGTTGCAGTGTTATTGATTGCAGACGTGTTTGTTGAGTTGAGCAATCCGTTGACGTAGAGTGCGCACGTTAGAGTAGTTGACTCATCGTCTGACGGGGTTGCACTGAATGTTACGCTGCTTGCAAGCTTCTTCGTGTCATTTGCAGGCGAAATACTGCCAACAAGAGGAAGCGCATTTACTATTACTGTAAAATTGCTATAGCCGGTGTTTCCAAACCGGTCCTGTGCGCTGCAAACCACATTAGTGGCACCATTTGAAAATACTGCCCCGCTTGCAGGCAGGCATGTGGCGCCTTCAAATATTCCTGACAGGTCCGTTGCAGTTGGTACAAAAAAAGTTACTACCGCACCGGATTCATTGGTTGCGTTTGTGATAATGTTTGATTTAGAGGACAATGTAGGTGCCTTGGTGTCTACAGAAAAGTCTGCAGAAACTAAATACATTTGATGTCCGGTTGAAGGGTAAAGCGATTCGATAGTGGCTTTTACGGTCCCAGTTGGTAACGGTTCATTGTCTGCACTGTCAAAACCAGTTTCAATCATGGCAGTGATGTTTGCAAATTCGCCCTCATCATCCATAAGGTTCATGTAAAACGTGTAGGAGTTGTTTCCAAGCGTCCAATTCGGCAGGCTGCTAAATCCGGGGATGTTGTCAAAATCAGTAAGTGCGTCCGAGCATGGTGCCCATTCTGACGGGTTCAGCGAGTTATTGAAAGTGCAGTTTGCTGCTATGATTTGATTGGCGTTGAAATCGTCCGAGACTATTTCTTCAAGGTATGCATATACTTTGGATGTGTTGAGCATGGTGAAGGGGTATTCATCAGGTGCGTTTTCAATTTTCATGGATGCAGTTAGGAATCCTTCAGGCGACCAGTTTACATAAATTGTGCCGTTGACGTATCCTGAAAGGTGGTTTGCATCTGTGATATTCATATAAAAATCATACGTGTTGTTGGAGTCCCAATTGTCACGGACAAACTCAGCATATCCTGGGATTTCACTCAATCCGTTGCGAACATTTGTGCAAGCCGCCCAGCTAGTGTTTGTAAACGAGCATTCTGCGCTTATGATGTTTTCAGAATCAAAGGGCGCTGGCAATATTTCGGCAATGTAACCAGATATGTCATCTTGGTTCCAGTTTTGGAATGGAAATGCAGGATATGCGCTTGCGCTAAATGAAAGTGCTGCCACTGCCAAAAAAATGAGAGTGAATACCCTACTTGCTTGAGACTTTGCCATTGAAACCACGCCCTATTTTAAAAAAAATTTGAAAAAAAGAAATGAAAAGTAATCAATTTTACTATGTATCAGTAGATACTATAATTTATTGGGATTTGGCCTTTAATAACATCTATGAATCCAAGTGAAAAAATAATCATTTTTCATACTTTTTTATATCCTTTATAACCAAAAACGGGAAAAAACCTAGTTTTTCCTAAAAATCATGTATGCTGCGACACCAATTAGCAGTAAAACCAATATTCCCAGTCCTGCGGGGTTTGCAGTAAGCAGGCCCGTTTGAACTCCTGGCCCCTCCTCTATAGGCGAGCTTGGAAGTTCAGCATACTCTTGCTGGTTTTCCGAGGCTACGGCAATCGGGAATTGTTTTTGCGCAGTAGGCACTGCGGTTGCAGTTGGATGGGCAGTAACAACCGGCGTGGATGCTGCTTGTGTTGGCACTGCAGTTGGAACGGGCGTTGCTTGAGCAGAAGAGCGGTTTGGGCTGTAAACGCTTCCGCTATTGTATATATTGTAAGTATCCTTCTGGCCGCCATTTACCTGGGCAGGCGTATACGCTGAAAATGATGTAAAGTGGTACGTCCATATCACCAAGTCTGCACCAAGGTCAATATAGCACTCGCGAGCTGGACCCGTTTGGCCGATATTTGTGGGGTTGGTGGCGCTATTGCAGGCAGTGGTAATGTCTGAAAGTGCACCTGTTCCGTGCGCCCAAGCAGCTTTCTTTCCTGCCATTCCACCAAGCACGACCATTACTGGCTGGGAAAAGTTCAATTCCGCGCCAGTGCCAAACTGCACTACCACATTAGCTGTGCCTGAAGGTGCAAAGAACGCTGAAGAATCCACTACTTGCGGCACCTGCATCAGGCCATCCCAGCCTGCAGGCCCGGTAATGGTGGTGTTTGCAGGGATTGCAGCAGTATAATTTATTGCCAAGGGGCCTGTGCGAGTCATATTGATGCCTGTTGGAAGCGCAACTTCTGATGATTCACCAGTGCCGTTTACAAGAGCAGCAAAGTTGACAAAAATAGTGGTGTTGCTGCCAATATTGCCAGGGACGATGACCAAAAGCGCAGTATCGTTGTTTGTAGCGTCTATGACAACCTCATCCTGGCCAGTTGTGACTGTGACTGTCCCATTGTCCGGCACAGCTGCAGGCTGGGCTTTCCTTACTGTAAACTCCAAGAGTACGCTTTCAGTGAACTCTTCCAAAGTAAGCGTTGCAGTCAGGTTTACGTTTGCATCCGATTCAGTGGGCCGCGTAACGTTTCCCGAAGTTGAAATGGCTTCCGGGTTTGTGCTATCCCAGCGTATGGCAACGCCCGGATGACTGGAAAGAGCAATGGGCAAGTAAAGGTCAGCAAGAAGATTTCCTGCGGATGGGTTTCCATTCAGAACAAGGGCAGTTGTAATGTCTTGTTTTGCTTTTGCAAGCTCGACTTCCAAAGGAGAAGGCAAGACATTAACCGTCCGGTTACGTTGGGCTGCAGAATTTCCAGCAGCATCAGTAGCATCATACGTAACAACATACGTGCCAACCACATTGGGATTTACTGGGTTGTTTGTGGTAACCATCACTATTTCATCGTAATTGTCCGTTGCAGTTGCACCATCGTCAATGTATTCTGTTCCAAAAACTATTGAACGTGGATTTTCACCTATTAATGAAATTACGGGTGCAGTAGTGTCAACTACGTGAATCGTCCTTGAAATTGAAGCGGTGTTGCCGCTTGCATCTGTTGCAGTGTAACTGATTATGTATTCGCCAACAACATGGATGTTTGAAGTGTCAATAAAAGTCACTTCAACAAGCCCCGGCGCGTTGTCTGTTGCAGTTGCACCTGCATCAGTATAAGCCGTATTTACTTCAACAGTAACTGAATCGCTTCCAACCAATGCAATTGCAGGCGCAACAGTATCAACAACATTCACCGTGCGTATTGACTGTAACGCATGGTTTCCGCTTGAATCAGAGACATCATAAGTTACAACATAGGCTCCAACAGCACTTGTGTTTACGGGATTGACCGTAACTATGCTGCTTGTGATAGTTCCGTCATAATTATCCAGAGCAGTTGCACCCGCATCTGAATATTCCAAGCCAAATTCAATTGTGGCTGGGTTTTCACCAAGCACAGTGATTATTGGTGCAGTGGTATCAACAACATTCACTATTCGTGTTGCTGTTGCCGTGTTTCCGCTGGAGTCAGTCGCAACATAAGTAATGGTATATTCTCCAAGGATATCGGCATTTACAGTACCGCTTGCAACAACAGGTATTGTGCCATCAACGGTATCAAAGGCAGCCGCTCCTGCATCCGCATATGCGGTCTTTGCCTCTAACGTTGCGGGGTTGTTTCCAAGAATAGTGATTTCCGGCTTAGTTGTATCAACCACGTTTACTGTGCGTGTTGCTGTTGCAGTGTTGCCATGCGAGTCAGTTGCAGAGTAAGTTACCCAGTAAGTTCCAAGCTCATCTGTGTTTACTGTGCTTGAAGAAGTTACAATTACGACCCCATCAACTGCATCAAGCGCAGTTGCGCCAGCATCAGCATATGCAGTCTTTGCCTCTGCAGTTGCAGGGTTTGAACCAAGAATAGAGATTATGGGTGCAGACGTGTCAACAACATTCACCGTGCGAGTGACTTGTGTTGCAAAGTTTCCGCTTGAATCAGTAACATCGTAGGTAATTGAGTAAGAGCCAACGGCATTTGTGTTAACTGAATTGACGATAACAATACCCGCGGTAATGTCTCCATCGTAATTATCGTTTGCAGATGCTCCGGCATCAACATACGTCGACCCTATTTCAATAGTTACTGACATCTCTCCAATCAAGGTAATGGTTGGTGCAGTAGTATCAACAACGTTCACTACACGCGTTGCAGTTGCAGTGTTGCCATGTGAGTCGGATGCGGAATATGTAATCGTGTTTGAGCCAAGGGCATTGGTGTTTACTGTGCCGCTTGCAACAACGGGCACTGTGCCATCAACAGCATCAAAAGCTGTTGCTCCAGCATCTGCATAAACCGCATATACTTCAACTGATGCAGGATTGTCGCCAATTATTGAGATTACTGGCGCAACAGTATCTACTACGGTTACTGTGCGTGTTGCTGTTGCAGTGTTGCCATGCAAGTCAGTTGCAGAGTAAGTTACCAAGTAAGTCCCAAGCTCATCAGTGTTTACTGTGCTTGAAGAAGTTACAATTACAGCCCCATCAACCGCATCAAGCGCAGTTGCGCCAGCATCAACATACGCAGCCTTTGCCTCTACAGTTGCAGGGTTGCTTCCAAGAATAGAGATTATGGGTGCAGACGTGTCAACAACATTCACTGTGCGAGTAACTTGTGTTGCAGGATTACCGCTTGAATCGGAGACGTCATACGTAATTGCGTACGTTCCAACTGCATTTGTGTTAACGGAATTGACAGTAGCAATGCTTGCGGTAATGTCTCCATCATAATTATCAGTTGCAGTTGCTCCGGCATCAGAATAAGTTGATCCGACC
>JBAZHM010000044.1:0-9128 GCA_041652355.1 Candidatus Micrarchaeia archaeon
CACCGCGCTAACAAAAATGCAGTTAGGTCGCTTCCACCCCGTCCAAGGGTAGTAATCTTATTTTCAGCAGTTTTTGCAACAAACCCTGGCACAACCGCCACCACATAGTCTAACGCAGCATCAAGCCCGTTGCAAAGCCTATGGGTGAGTTCCAAGTCAACTGACGCATCCCCAAAGCACGCGTCTGATATGATCGGCCAGTCCTGTGCCGACGGGTCGTAAAGCTTGCATGGCACTCCCCGTGACTGCAAGGCAGAGTAAAGCACAGCTGCAGAAAGCCGCTCTCCAAATGAGAGGGCAAGGTCCCATGCTTGCTGTGGCTTGCGGGCTGGACTTATGCTGCTGCTAACTTCAGAAAGCTGGGACACTATCGCATCTGTTGCGTTTCCCTGTGCAGAAACTACAACGGCAACGCGATTGCCAGCTGCAAAATCTGCTGCAACCAAATCCGCAGCCTTTGCCACTAGCTTGGGCGTGCACAGGCTTTTGCCTCCGAACTTGACCACACGCGTAATGCCTGCAGCGCTCATGCAATCCCAGCCCGCCTGAGTGCGCGCCATATTGCCATGCGCGAGCATGAAAATTCCGACTCCAAATCACGGCACGAGTATCCCTCACGCCTGAATTGCACTAAGCGTTCTACATCCGAGCCTTCAAGCTTGGGGTACCTGCCCCGGTGCTTTTCAGCTGCTGACAGACTATAATCTGATGACATTTCCAAACTTCACCCACCAAATTTTTTCCCCGCATCCGCAAAAATCAGGCGGCCTCCAACCGGATTGAGGTTGATATTTATTGAAGACCGCAAGGGGTGATGGTGGTTGGCATTGCGCAGGCTACGGAAACCGAATTGGAAAGGCTGCCGAAATGCCTGCATTCCATGATATAATAAAAATTCATGCCAGAATATAAAAACCCGCGTCACGAATTAGAGATTGCCTTCTGGCAGGGGCTTTTATTTGCAAAAGGATTAACATGCTAAGCGAATTACAAATGGACTCTCCAATAAATCCACAGGATAACCTGCAAAAGCCGGCGGCAATGCCAAAAGGCCAAGCACAAGGCCCGCCAGTTAAAGTATCCGATGCGACTGTGCCTGAGCTTTTGGCTGCAGCAGTAGCTCTTGAAAAGCAGGGCAAACTCAACGAGGCGCTTTCTTCATACTTTGTTGCGCTTTCAAAGGACGAAAACAACATACAAGCGCTTGAGGCAACTGCAACAATACTCATGGCTGCAAAGCAGTACGAAGAAGCAATACCATATTTTTACCGCGCACTTGACCACAGCGCAAACAACATTTTCGCACTCAACAGCCTGGGGCTGTGCTTTCTCAAGCTTTCAAGGCAGGATGACGCAATGCGCTGCTTTTCCCAAATTCTGGCAATTGACCCGGACAACCTGAACGCACTTATCAACAAGGGCATTGCCTTCAAGGAACTGGACCGCACCGAAGACGCAGTGCAGTATTTTGACAAAGCACTGAAAATAGACCCGCAGGACGAATACGCACTCATGAGCAAAGGCAATGCAATGGCAGAGGCAAAAAGGTTTTCCGACGCAGTGGAGTGCTTCAACAAGGCATTGGAGGCCAATCCAAAAAACGCGCTGGCAATTTACAACAAAGGCGAGGCGTTCAAGAACCTGGGAAAGCCCAATGCAGGAAAAGAGCTGATAGAAGAAGCAATCCGCATGGACCCGCATATCAAAGAGGAACTTGCACAGAAGAAAAAGGAAAGCTTTTGGGAGATGTTTTCAGGGGATGTCAAGGCAATACTGAAAGCAGCAAGGGATATGGTACAACTAAAATGAGTAAAACATGGCGCTGGCAGATTGCTCAGAGAACAGAAAAAACGCTAATTCTGGTTTACGCAAATAAGCAGCTGACCTGCGGTTCCTGACAAGGCTTCCGCGGTGCTTCCCTTGGTTATTTTTATTTTAAATGAAGAACTCGTCGCAGTATTGCGTTCGAAAGTTGCAAGGTTTGCAGTGTCAAATATACCCGTTGATGCAAAAGTCATCTTGTTGCAGTCAGCATCTGAAATCTCCTCACCTGCCACAGTCTTCGGGCACTGGCGTCCGGATACGGTACCGCTGCAGGTAGTATCTATTGCAAGGTTCAACGACTCGGACAGCTCTATGCATACTCGTGCAGATTGAATAGGCTCAAGAATCCCCAATCCCGAACCGTCAACTGGAAGGGTATACGTCAGAGGCTCTATTACCCAGCAGCCGCCGCCATAGTTTCCAGCACAGCTTATGCACTGGCTGGGCTTTGAATAATGGGCAATCCGCACACCCTCCACCATATCGGAGGTGCAGCGTTCCATTACATAATCAACAGTTTCCGACGAGTCCCACGAACCTATTGAAACACGCTGCATTGCAGCCTGCAGCTTCTCATTTTGGACTTTGAGCTTGAACTCGCACTGAGTATCAGACATGTGGCTTAAGTTGTTGAACACTATTGCCATGCTGACTGACATTATTATGACTGCGATGAAAAGTTCAATGGGCGCAGCCATTTGGCCGCGGCCAGGGGAAAAAAGAAAGGGCATTGGTTACCTACCAAAGAGTCGAAAGCGCTGCCCGCACTAAGTCTGAACTGTAACCCAGGTTTGAACGGGACGAGTCAGCAGCCTGAACAAAAAGCGGCTTTACCAGGGTGAGAACGAGCACGGCGGCTATGATTACGACAATTATCATGTAAATGCCGCTCCAGTCGCCGCGCTTCATCCTGTTCACCCAAGATCACAGAGGGTCATTGCCGCGTTGCGTACGTTTTTTGTAACAGAACCTATAATGATGTGATAGGTGGTGCTCTTCTGATCATTATAACATACTGCAACGGTTGCAGTTATTTTTTGGTTAATCATGATGCTCCCATCTTCAACATCAAGTGGATTATCTGTGCCGCACAGGTTATCGCCAGAAACGCAAGAGAATTTAACATTATCTGAGCTAATTGGCGCGGTTCCGATTGCATTTTGTGCTACAAACGGGTTCATCCCGCCAACGCTGAACTCTACTTTCTCCTGTAAAGTAATTCCGACTCCCTGCGTGTTGATTTTCTTTACAAGGTCGGGAATGACGTCTGAATATTTCGCGCCAAAACTTCCGATTCCACCAAGGAACCCCAAAAGCATACCCAATATTGCTACTGCCACGATGACGCTGATAACCAGCATCATAGTATCAAATGCCTGACCACGTTTCATACAAAAACAACCTCCTAAATGATTATGAAAGGCCGCACAAACTTGCTGCCCCATCTCGCACTGCTGAAAGGCGCTGCCCAACGGCAATCAAGTAAGTCTCAGTCTGCGAGTTGATGCAAACTGCAACAGCCATGTCAATAGCTTGCTTTCCAACAATGCTTGATGAAGTGACTGTCACTGGATCGGTCTCTGCAGAGCAGGACTCGCCTGAGATGCATACAAACGATATGTCCTTGATTGCAATTGGAAGGCTGCCTATAGCATCTGCCTTGAAGATTGCGTCGGTGTTGCTGAACTTGACATTGTCCTTCGACTCAATGCCTACGCCATTGGTATAAACTTTGGACATTAGTGCGCGGATTTCAGACTTTGCGTCGTTTCCTGGCAGCTGGATTATGTGAAGGATGTTTAAGAGTATTGCAAGTATCGCAACTGCGACTATTACGCCGATGACAAGCATCATCGTATCAAAAGCCTGGCCTTTCTTCACAAAACAACCCCTCGCAAGAACAGTATATTCAAGAACTTAATCAAATTACCCGCGAGTAGTTTAAAAACGTCACTTCCTACCAGTTTCTATGGTCTTGGAGTTCCGAAAGGACCCGCTCAAGGGAACACTAGTCGTTGTTGCAAACGAGCGTGCGCTGCGGCCGTCTGACCCGCACTTTTCCTGCCCGTTTTGCAAGGGAGCGGAAAAAACCACGCCACCAACCAAGCTTGCACTTCCAAATGAAAAAAAATGGGTTATCCGCTGCTTTGACAACGCGTTTGCCATAGTAAAGCCAAGAGGCAAGTTCAAGCCTCCAAAAGACTGTGATTTTTTCTACACCTCACCAGCATACGGAGAGCACGAAGTCATTGTTGAAAGCCCGGACCATCACCAGCTGTTCTTTGAAATCAAGGACCCCGCGCACCTTGCCATGATTTTCAAAGCGTACCAGGAAAGGTTTGCAGTGCTTTCAAAAAGAAAGGCAACAAAATATGTTCACCTTTTCAAAAACCACGGCAGGCAGGCTGGAGCAAGCATCGAGCACGAGCATTCGCAAATAATCTCTTTGCCAATGGTGCCGGAAAACGTGCAAAAGGAAATTGACAATGAAGCAGCATACAAAAAAAAGCACGGAAAGTGCCTGATATGCGACTTGCTTACGCGGGAGAGCGTAAACATCATTCTGCAAAATGAGAGCTTTACCGTCCTTTGCCCGTCCTTTGCCAGGTTCCCGTTTGAGGCTTGGATAATCAGCCGCGAGCATAAAAAAAGCATCACGGATTTCAATGAGTTTGAAGGCAGCCAGTACATGCAGGTGCTGCGAACCGCGATTGAAGCTGTTAGTGGCGTTTCGCGGGATTACAATATCGTATACCACAATGGCATTGCAGGCGAGGACTCGCATTTTCACGCAGAAATTTACCCGCGACCAAACGTTTGGGCTGGCCTGGAGCTTGGGACGGGCATTATTGTAAATACCAAGACGGAAAAAGAATCAATAGCAGCACTGGCCTGCTCGCCAAGCGGCACGTGCTGGGCAAGGCCTGTTATAACGGGCAAGAAAAAAGGAAAAACCGTTTCAAACAAGAAGAAAAAATTGAAAATAAAATAGCTGCTGAATTGCCAAAGCTTAACTTATTCCAATCATAGTGAGCACTCCGCGACCAAGAAGGAACAAACCAATTAGCGAAGCAGCACCGCCTATTGCTGCGGCGTTGAGAAGAAAAACCAGGCCGAACACTATGTCGCCTCCGCCGTAAAACCATTTTCCTGCCTCAGAGTGTGCCATAAAATCATCTAGTTGCCAAATTACCCGATCACTGCTATCCTGCTTAGTGTCATAACGCCGCGCACTATCTGTACGGTGGCTACCAAGTCTGCATACCCGCCGGGAATGGAGCCGGATGCTGCAAGTAGCAAAAGGCCGAACGCAAGGTCGGTCCCGCCATAGTAAATCCTGGTTAGAAAGCCCAATTGAAAGAAAACCTATTGTATGAGAAAAACACACCTGCTGCCAAAAAGCATCATCGGCTTTTGGTGCGCATAGAAAAAACCGATAAACAGTTATTTGGCATTGGGCATAATAAATCAGATGCAAACCGACAGGTGACGAAATGGTTTTTGAAAGCGTGTTTTTGCTTGTAGTAAGCTTCGTAATTCTTGTCAAGAGTTCGGAAGTTTGCGTAAAAAACCTAGCTGCTCTTGCCAGGTACTTCTGCCTTTCGGAATTTGCAATCAGCTTCATAGTAGTAGGCATTGCGTCGGTGCTTCCGGAACTTTCGGTTGCGACTGTTGCTGCTGCAGAAGGCAGCACGGACATGGCAGTTGCGGTCCTTTTTGGCTCAAATATCGCTGACTTCACGCTCATTTTAGGGCTTCTGGCAATTTACGCGCGCGGGCTTAAAGTCGAGTCCAAAATAAGGCACGGCGCAAAGACGCTGCTTATGCTGATGGCGTTGCCGGTAATTCTTTTGATGATTGACGGAACGCTGTCAAAGCTTGACGGCGCGATACTCGTGCTCGCATATTTCTATTACCTGCGAAAAATCATCGGAAGGCACGACGGGTTGCAAAATACAATTTGCAACATCTCAAACAATAGGCGCGATTTTGCAAAGCATTTCGCGGTTGGCCTGGTTGCACTCGTGGCGCTGTTTGCCTCCGCAGGAATTGCGTCTGACTCTGCGATAAAAATCGCTACGGAAATCGGGTTGCCAGGCGTGCTGATGGGATTGCTTATTGCCCTTGGCACATGCGCGCCTGAATTCACGCTTGCGCTGCAGGCAATACGCAAAGGGCACTCGGAAATGGGTGCAGGGGATATTGTTGGCAACGTCGCAACAGACGCCACGCTAAGCTTGGGAATTGTAGCATTGATGTCGCCTGCTGCTCCAGCATTCGGCCCGGCTGCAATAAGCGGCGTGGCCATGGTTGCAACAGGGGCGCTTGCAGTGCATTTTATGCAAAGCGGCAGGAAAATATCCCTTAACGAGGGAGTAATCCTGGTCATTGCATATATTGCGTTCATCGCACTGGAGTTCGGGACGCAGGCAAGAATCGTCGCATAAGCCCAATGGACGGCTTTAATTCAGTAAGATTCTTAAGTTTGCACAAAGCAACAGTGATTGAAATGATTACGCTCGTATTTCTCATTGGAGTGCTGCTGATTTTCGGGTTTGCGGCCATGCTTTTCTTCGAGCGCACCGGAGTGTCCGAAATCATCATCCTCATGGTCGCAGGCATACTCCTTGGCCCGATTTTCGGGGTAATCGACGCGTCAGCAGGAAGCGTTCTTGCGGGCGTGGCAGGTTTCATGACCGTGCTTGCGCTGATACTCATGCTCTTTGACGGCGGGCTGACATTTGAGATTTCGGGCATCGTGCGCGCCATGCCCATTGCGTTTGCGTTCACTACGCTTGCATTCATAATAAACATGGGGGCAATAGCCGCTGTTGCCAACCTTCTTTTTGGCTTTCCTTGGCTTGCAGCACTGCTGCTAGGTGCCGCGCTTTCAGGAACTGCTTCATCCAACGTAATTCCTATGATGGCGCGCTCGAGGGCTTCCGAAAAAACCAAGACAATACTTGCAATAGAGTCAACAATAACCGACGCGTTCACGCTCATAGTCGGGCTTGCGATACTTGATATGATGGTTGGAAACGGCGACATTTCAGGCGCGCCAGCCAAGCTGATGGGCTCGATTACCTCCGCAGCATTCATAGGCGTAATCCTTTCAGGCCTGTGGGTAATTGTGCTGCACAAGCTTCCGACAATGAAGTACTCGTACATGCTCACGCTTGCCGCGGTTTTCATCGCCTACGCCCTATCCGAGTTCTTCGGAGGCAACGGGGTAATCGCAGTTTTTGTTTTCGGCCTGATCCTGGGCAACTCCGAACGCATCGCCGCGTTGTTCAATCTCGACCGTAAACTGTACGGGCTTGACCCTGAGATTCGCAGGATGCAGGAGGAGATTTCGTTTTTGGTACGCACGTTTTTCTTCGTCTACCTCGGACTATTAATGATTGGATCCACATTCAAGGAAACTGCGATATTTCTCTCGGTGGCAATAGTGGTGGTAAGCCTTGCAGCGCGCTGGTTTTCGGTGAGGGTGTTCGCATCAAGCATCCAGTCCAACGAACGTGGTCTTGTAGCTATGATGATGCCGCGCGGCCTTGCTGCTGCGGTTCTTGTGACAATACCCGCGTCAAAGGGCATCGTGATACCCTACTTTAGCGAGACGATAATCATTTCGATACTGCTTACCAACATCGTCGCCACAATAGGCCTGTTCATCTATAACCGCCCGGAAAACGGTCTATCGGGCACGAAGGCCGGCGCCGTCGGTGCTGCAAAACCGCGCATAATCAGAACTAAGTAGAAAAATAGAAAACAAGAAAAAAATTGAAAAAAGGAAAACTGACGGCACTAATCAGGCGCGTATCTTTCCGCGTGCGAACTTTTCGTTTCCGCCGCCTACTCCGCGTTCTTTGAGCAGGTCTATTGCTTTTTTTGCGCTTTCAGCATCAGCTGCGCATACAAGATACCCTTCCTTGTTTGAAAGCGCAGCAGCCCAGCCTTTGTTTCCTGCAATTGCAGCTGCAACCTTTTCAAGGACCTTGGAATCATAGTCCAAGCCAGTTGCCTCTACAAAGCGGAAGACTTCTACGCCTTGTGGAGCTTTCTTCTGGGCTGCAATCATAAGCGAAACTCCCTCGGAGTACGCAAAGCGGTCGATGAGAGCGTCAAGCGCTTTTCCTTTTGCTTTCCACTCGTCAAAAAGCTTTGATGCTGCAGCAGGGATTGCTTCGGCGCTTGTTGCGGAAAACACCTTGTTGGTTTGAGAAAGGATTTGCTCCAAACCTTCGACGTATTCAAGCGCGCGCTGGCCTGCTTTGTAATGCAGCCGCACCACTCCGTCCTGGATTTGCTCTGCCTTGGTAATTTTGATTAGGCCAAGCTGTGCGGTGTTTGAAAGGTGAGTGCCTCCGCAGGCTTCGTAGTCCAGGCCCTCAGCTGCTACAACGCGGATTGTCTTTCCGATTGCGCCTCCGCCCTGATAGAGGCGGAAGCCGTGAGTTTTTTCTGCCTGGCCGCGGTCTAAGAATTCACAAGTTATGGGTATTGCCTGCCGGACTGCTTGGTTTGCGTATTTTTCTATTAGCGCAAGCTGCTCAACTGAAGGCTTTTCGTAGTGGGTCATGTCCACATGGGCGCCTTGCTCGTCTTTGAAGCTTCCTGATTGCCAAATGTGCTTTCCAAGCGCCTTGCGGCCGGATGCAATGATTACATGGGTTGCAGTGTGGTGGCTGGAAATTTCATCGCGGCGCTTGCGGTCAAGAGTGATTTTGACAAGCTGGCCGGATGAGAAATTGGCAGCATCTGCTTTGCTTGAAAGAACGTGCAGCACTACTCCAAATAGTTTTTGGCAGTCGGAAACTATAGCCTCGATAGAGCCGGCGATTATCTTGCCGTGGTCCGCGCTTTGCCCCCCGCCTTCAGGGTAGAGTATGGTGCGGTCAAGTATGATGATGCCTTTTGCAGTGTCAACTGCGAGTATTTTTGCAGTCAGCTCGTCTCGTTCCGGATGCTCATAATAATCGAGTTCGGTCTTTGCAATTGCGGAGACGTCAAGCGCGGTGAGGTCCTTCTTCGAGGCGTGCGCTTCCATCTGGTGCCTGCTGGTTACTGCTTTGTAAAAGTCAGCAGGAATGCTTACCTCTGCGTTCTTTTCTGCAGCTGCTTTTTCCAAAAGTTCTGGCGTAATCCCCTGGCTTTCGTAGAGGGCAAGCATCTTTTCGGTTGTGATTGGCTTTCCTGCTGCAATAATTTCCTGGCTTGACTTCCATGCCTTTGCCTTGGAGTCGCCGAACTTGCGGCGTTCGACTTCAAGTATTTCATGGATTTCATCCAAGTTCTCCGACAAC
>JBAZHM010000045.1:0-9105 GCA_041652355.1 Candidatus Micrarchaeia archaeon
AAAACTCGCTCATTTTTTCCTTGCATTCTCAATTGCCATTGCAATCGAGATTGACATTGCCGGCGCCATCAAGTAGCGAATCCCGATTTGCATGAAGTACGTCGGGATGTCCATTCTGCTCATTGGAAGCAGGATTAGGATGTCAAGTGCCCAGTTGATTGCAAGCCAGACCGCTCCGACGAGGATGCCTTCCTTGACGAAGTTGGTCTTGACTCCTTTGAAGTACTCGACAAGCAGGCATGCCCCGAGTATTGATGAGAGGACTATCATTATTGACTTGAAGAATGTCTCGTCAACGGTGAGCTTTTGCGTTGCAGGGTCGAAGAAGAAAAATGACGCGACAAAGGGCACCACCCACATTGCAATGCCAAAAAGAACGAGCTTGACTTTGTTGTCCAAAACAACCACCCTTGAAAGTAGTTCTTTTTTGTTGTATTTATTTCCTGCCTAAGAGCATTTCTTCTAAGCCTTGATTTGCGTTCTTGCGAATCTCAGCAAAGGAGTATTTTTTTGTGACCTTGCCATTCTCAAAAACAGTCTTGAGAAGGTTTTCCTGCCCTGGCTTGAGTTCCTCAAGCCGGATGGTCCCGTATTCTCCTTTCTTGCCCTTTACCAGCGCAAGCCGTCCTTTCTTGCTGTGCTTTTGCCTGTCCGTAACTGGAGACTTGGAAACGTCTTTCCATTTTCCATCAATTTCTATTGCCGAGCATTTCATCGCAAAGCGCAAAGTGTCGCGGTCAAAAGTTTGCAACAGCCCGCCGCCCATTCCAAAATTTATGTTCTCAGTTGATAGTTTGCGGCGTTCCAGCTGGTCGAGTATGGTTTTCATAGTGTCCACGTTGAGCCCTTCGCTTTGGATTACGCGTATGCAGCTTGGAAGCAGCTTGTAGCCTTTCAAATTCACCGAATAGCCGAATTTTTCCATGAGAAGTTCGATTACCTTTGGTGCGACCTGTGAAGGCTCTCCGCTGTCTGTCCTTATCACAACCGTTGCGCCGCTGTCAAGGATTTTTTGCTTGAGCTTTCCTCCCCACAGCTTGCTGACTGCATTGAAAATGTCATAGCTGTCCGAAACTACTGCAACGGTCTTTCCCGGCTTGGCAAAATTGTCCAGCATGTTTGCGTACGCGGCATCTTCGCCGTTGCCTTCGCCCCATGCAGTTATTGTCGAATGCTCCGCAGCGGGTATGGAGTATCCTGCCATTTTCTCTCCGTAATACTTGCGTGCTGCAAGTATGCCTGCAACCGTGTCGGTGCCAAGAAAGTTGACCAAGTGCGCTGCAGCCCCAAGCGCGGCTGACTCGAAGGAGCTGACGCCGCGAAAGCCGAAGTCATGCAGCTTGAAGCCTGCGGTTGCATCCGCGTTGTCCGAGGTTCGCCTCAGGCTTTCAAGGATGTTTGCCTTGCACATGAAGCTGTTAGTGCAAACCGTTGTAGGGTACCACGCTGCGCGCACAAGGATGGTCTCAACATAAGAAGTCAGCCAAAAGCATTCGGGGTCGGTGTTTACAACCTGCACAAGGACGTTGCGGTTAGGCACTACGCTTCCTTCCGCAACAGCCTCTATTTTCAGCGGCAAAAAGCCATCGTGCTTTTTGAGTATGTATTCCCAGCCTTGCCGGTTGAACGGAAGGCCGTGCTCTTTCCAGAACTCGCCAGCTTCATCAATGTCTTGTTTTGTGATTGGCTTGCAGAGGTATTCGATAAGTGCCATTTGCAGCCCAAAAAATACTGCACAATCCCACTTTCCTCCACGCGATTCAATGTAGCTTGAAACGCGGGTGGTATGTGGCGGGTATTGCAGGAAGTGGCTTGCCTTGTAGCTGTCTGCATTGAGGATTAGGTTGTTCGAGATAGCGTCCATTTTACCAGGGAACGTCCTTGAGGCCGATTGCGAATGCAAACCGGTTTGCCAAAACGTGAACTACATAGCTAAGAACAATAAGCGTTGCGTACCCTTCAAACCCCAAAAAGTAGCTTACTTTGGGCGCTGCAATGGCTGCGAATGCAAGTGCAAATACGATAAAGCCCAACTGGTCAAAATACTCGAACCTTGAGCCGCTTTTTAGGTCCATCCTGCGCTTTACAAAGCTTCCAATCTTGTCTCCTACATGCGCGCCCAAAGACATGAATAGCGATACCCAAAACCACTCGTCAAATGAAAGCCCAAGCGGAGTCAGGCCCAAGAATGCGATGATTTCTCCAGTAAGGAGGCCCGCAAGTATTGCGGCAACCATGCCTTCCAGCCCTTTGCTTCCAAAGATTCGCTTTCCATCTATGAAGTTAAGCCCAAGGTCAAGCGGAGTGGATTTCCCGCCATGGCGTGCAGGGTCAAAGTAGAGTGCAGACGAGTTTGCAATATATGCTGGCAATATGAATATGACCAGCGTCATTAGCCACTCAAAGGAAAAAGGAACCATTTGCTGCACTCGGTATTTTTATAGTGATAAATAAATAGGCACAAATGGCTAAAAAGCAACCCCTGCTCAGCCGCCGGGCTTATGCTTCCTTATTGCAAAAATCAAATCAGGCAATATGCTGCGGTTGCTGCTGCAAGGTTGATTATGTAAATCCATTTTCTCCTTGCAAGCTCTTCTTTCCACCAAATAATCGCAGGGAACTTCCAGCCGGAAAGCGGGTAAAATGGCCGGATGCCATCTACGATTCCTCCTTTGTGTGTCCAGATGTCCATGAGTATGTGCAAGAGCCATCCTGCGGCGATTCCAATTCCGATTTCGGAGTTTGCTGCTATGTATCCGATTAATGATGCAAAGATTGCGGTGATTATGCTGTGGTTTGTCCGGTATAGGAAGCGGGTGGTGTGGTCGTTGATGTCAGTAAAGCGCATCCTTCCATTATGCATCAAGACTTTGGCAACTCGTGGAAGCGCCCATAGAAAATCCGGAATGCAGCAAAATGCAACTGCCATCCACACCCAAGGCTGGTGGTGGAACAGGACGTACGCCCAGATGAAATGCGAAGGCAGGTCCAAAATAACCCTTTTTGCTGTCCAGCCTGCTTTTAGCTGAATGTCTATTTACCTAATCTTGGCTGCGAATTCTTTTATTGCCTCTTGCGTGCGTTCCAATTCGTGATGCAAAAGACGCCTACTTGCTGAAGTGGTGCATTTCCTTGATATCATAGAACATGCCGCAGAAGAAGCTGCAAGCCGTCTTAAGCTCGCGCTTTCCCTTTGCAGTAATGGTGTATGTTTTCTTCTCATCCGATGAAATGAAGCCCTGTGCCTTGAGCTCCTTCAACGCCGGGTAAATAGTGCCGGGGCTTGGCTTTATGCCCTTTCTCTTCTCAAGCTCGGCTGCCAGCTGCACGCCAGTCATTTGCCGTTTGTTAAGGTTCCAGAGAATGAGGTAAGTAAGGAATCCCTTCATCTCGCAGCATTTCATGAATTATGTTCGCTTTTGGGAAAATAAAACACTATTTATCGGTTAACCGATATCTATTTATTCCAATTCATCCGAATCAATATTGGATAACCGATAAAGGGGTGAATATGATGAATGCAACAAAGTGCAAGGACTGCAAGATAGTCTGCGATGGCAAGGAAATCGCAACAATCAAATGCGGCGAGGACGGATACTCCATAAAGTGCACCAAAGAGTGCAAGGAGATGTTCAAGGGCATGAAGGATTGCTGCTAAGCTGCCTGCTTATCTCATTTTTTCTTTTATTTTTTTTATTTTCCAGATTTTCTAGTCTGAAACGGTTTTCCGTGTCCCGGGATGACCAAGTCTGCCAGCTGCAATATTTTCTTCCTGCTTTTTAGCAGGGCAGCGTAGTCATTTGCAAAAGAATCTGTTTGATTGAGCAAAGACTTCATATCCGTCTTTTGCTTTCCGTCCTCCCACCACCACAAGTCTCCAGCGATTGCCACCACCCCGTCTTTAGTCTCCACAAGCGGGGTGGCGTGTTCAGATGCGTGGCCCGGAGTCGCAACCACTTCGACTGTTGTTCCCGGAATCCTTCCTTTGTAAGAATATTCCCTGTCGCCCCGATAAATCGTGTTGCCGTCCAGCACGTCAATGTTTGGAAACAGCCGTACGTTCAGCACGTGGTCAGGATGGTAATGGGTGAGAAAAATCATGTCGATGTCTTTTGGTTTCAAGCCCGCTTTTTCCAGTCCGGAAAGAAGAATTTTTTCTTTGCATCCCGGGTCGACGATTATTTTTTTGCTACGGTCTTCAATCAGGATTGTGTTGGATGTAGCCTCGTAGTAGCCGCCCTTGTTGCGTGCGTATCCTTTGACAATAAGCTTGAGGTTTGCCATTTCATCCGACCTTCCTTACAATGCCGCCATCCGCATCCACTTCGACTTTGTCCCCGTTCTGCAGCAGTTTAGTCGCACAGTGAGTTCCGACTATGCAGGGAATCGAGAACTCGCGGGCCACAATTGCAGCGTGGCTTGTAATTCCGCCTTCGTCCGTGATTATTGCAGCTGCCTTTCTCATCGCAATAGTATAATCCGGATGAGTTGTCACCGCGACAAGAACGTCGCCTGCCTTTACCTTTGCAAGGTCTGCAATGCCTCGCACTATCGCGACCTTTCCAGCAGCCTTCCCCTTTGAAGCGGTCATCCCTCGGATTTCCTTTAAGCCTACTTGTTTTGGAAGAAGTCTGAACGATTCAAGCGCGGTTGTGATTTGTGCTCCTGAGATGCAGGCAATTCTGTTTTCCCTGTCAAGGTAAACCGCAAAGCCGTCCTTTCTCTCTTCAATTGCGTCTTTTCTTGCTGCCGCTTTCTCCTTGAGGAATGCAATCACTTCGTCCGACGTTACGTAGCGGATTTCCTTCGGTTCAATTCCCATCCTTTGCCCTATCCTTCGGAAGAACGGCAGGGCAATGCAGATTCCCTGCCGCCGAAAGTCATCCCTGGCGTCCTTGATGTACACAAAATGCTGGGCAACGTTGAGATACTGTTCGTCTTCGGGGTTCAAACCCAGTTCGCCGGCCATCTGCCTGATGGTGATGACTTCTTTTTCCGGCGGTTTCTTCATTCCCGCAACCGCATCCTTGAACTCAGATTTTGTCCAAGGGTCGTTGAACAGGTCAAGGCAGGGCAGCCAATTGTATTTTTCGTAAAGTTCAGCCATTTTCGCTTCAGGCAAGCTGCCTTTTGCATTGGCAACTTCACAGGCAAGCTCAAGCACCGCAGCATTCCTTGCAGGATGGAAGACTCCGTCAATGTATTCCTGCCTCTTTTGTTTGATGGCGTCTTTTCCGATTTTCAAGTATTTGTCAAGGATTGCAGTTGCCTGCTCGGCAACGAAGTTGTTGAGTATGAACGCCGTCCAGGTGAACTCCGAGTAACGCAGGAGCTTTTCTTGATAATCGCAGTATGCGTCTAAGATATCTTTGTCCGAAGTCTTGTCAAAGGCGATTACTGCCAAGGCCTTCGCAGCTTTTACGTACTCATTGCCCCTCCTTTCGAATTCGGTCTCGTAGTCCTCAAGCGCAGCCATGTTTGACGCGTACTTTTCTTCAAGCGACTTGACAAGTTTCACCCAAGCTGAAGCGTCGATGTAGAATATCGTGTTGGTGCCTTCAGGGATTATGACCTGCGCGTTTGAATTTGAAGTTATGTGGTCGGAAGCCTTGTCGGAAAGGCTGAGTATGGCCATCTCCGAGTACTGGACTCCGTATTCGCGGGTGTATATTTTTTTCCAAGAAATGACCGGAATATTACCGATAAATGCGGGGTCGAAAATCACCTTGTTTTCAGGCTTACTTGCGGAAGGCATTCCTTTCATCCAACTCCAGTTCCTTCCTGACCCGCTTAATTCTCTCAACGTATTTTGCGACTGTTGGCACGGGCTTGCTTTGCATGTATTCCTCTTCCGCGTCTCTGTAAAGTGAGCAGTCGAACGCGTCGGCGTCCTTAATGAGTTCGACGTATGGGTTTTCCGAATCCACGTCCTTTTCGCTGTGGTGCCTAACTGCATCTGTAATTGTCTTCTTTTCCTTTTCCGAAAAGCCGCCGGTTTCGTCAAGTATCTTCTCGGCGATTTTCGCGCCGTCAATTCCATGATCCATATATTTTCCCGTCCGGATTACGCTGATGTCGTGAAGCGCAGCAGCAGTCTCGGCAATCTCAATGTTCAATCCTCTTTTCTGGGCTAGGATGCGTGCAATCTGGATGCAGCCGCTTGAGTGCTTGAGTTCCCATATTATTGAGCTTTCCCTTTTGGAATCAGCAATTTCCGAACCAAGCAGCATCTCCACTACCCTGCGCTCGACTTTTTCTGAGCGTGAAAGAGAATCGCCTTTGTAATGGTGGAACCTTGCCATGTTTGAAACCTGCGTTTATAGACAGAATAAATCATGCTTGCAAGCATAAAAAAGTGCAGGGGGTGGGATTTGAACCCACGAACCCCTAAGGGACCGGATCTTAAGTCCAGCTCATTTGGCCGAGCTTTGGTACCCCTGCAGAAAACAAGATGTTCACATTCTTTCTTACGAATATACTCTCTTGTACGGGATTATTAATCACGGCATCCTCAATTATATTACACATTCGGAAAAAGGCCGCTCCTTCAAACTGCTTTTCTTCCGATTCACAATGAATGAAAAAATCAAAGAAATGGATTTCGAAGACCTCTTAGTCGATGAGATTGAGATGGACTAAAAATCCAAACAAAAAAGTAACTTAAGGATTACGCGGCAGGAACATCAAACACTCTCTGCCCGTGCCTAAGTGAATCGCACTATTTTTTTTCAACTAACGCCTATTTCCGCGCCGGTTATTGTTCTTATATCCTAAAAGCCCTGGCTTGAGAAATTTTGCAGCTTCGTTGTTCCCGTCCGCCATCTTTAGTATCCTGTCTGTAATCGGCTGCTGGTTGTCGTAGAGCGCATGCAGTTTTTTAGTCTCTTGGTATTCAGTTTCCGTATTGTGTATATCGCTGCTTACAACAGGCACAACTCCGCGGTCATAAAAGTACTTTGTCAGTTCCCTTGAAGTGCCAAGCAGCTTGCCAAGAAGATGCGGATAAAGTGTCTCGCCAAAGTCTATCTTTTCGCCGTTATTTTTTGCAGTCAAAACGTCAAGTGCCGGCATGGGATTTGGCTTGTTTGGCAAGTATGGGTGGGCAATCACCACATAGCCTTGGTGCTTGTGTGCTATCCGGGCAAGCTCATCACATGTGATAAGGTGCCGTGTAAGTTCTGAATTAGGCAACACTATCAGCTCGCGTAGCTGCAGCGCAGACTTGATTTTCAGCCGGCCTAGCATTGCGGAATTATTGCCATCATAAAAAAGCGCGCGGGCTATCTTGGCCTTTGTAATCGTTCTTCCATCTAGGACGTCATCCCGGTCAACATATTGCGTGGACCAGCCTTTATCCTCAAGTTTTTCAAGCGTTTCGCGCGCAAGAGCAATCCTGCTCTTTTCAACGCGCTTGACCATTTCCTTAAGCTCGGCTTCAAGTATTTTGGATTGCTTTTTATCGTCCTGCGGAAACAGCACGGTAGCGTGCATCTTATGGAGTGCCCCGTCTTTATCATAGACTCTTATGCTGTATTCGCCACCCTGTAATACCGTCATGTTCAGTTCGCTTGCAAGCGACTTTACGTGGTTTGCCGCGCCAGTGTGGTCGTGGTCAGTGAATGCAATCAGCGGCCCGGGAGTTTTTCCTTTTGTCTTTTTGTTATAAACCCGGTGCAGAAAACGAATCTGCGATTCGGGCGAAAGATTACCATCCGAATAAATAGTGTGGCTCTGCAGGCTGAGTGGTGCAATCCGGCTTACCATAAGCAAAACTATCTTTTGATTGGGCTAAACGCGCAACCGTGATTTTATTAGGATGGTTATGTTAAAAAGGGCAAATTGAAATGCAAAAAAAAGAAAAGCCCCGGGAGGGAATTGAACCCCCAACCTATTGCTTACTAGGCAATCGCTCTGCCATTGAGCTACCGAGGCGGTAAAGGATATTGATTATGTTTGGAAGAAAATAAAAAAGAAAATGATAAGAAAAAAAGAGTCAATTGAAGGCGTTAAGCCTACTTTCCGCCCTTTCCTTCCTTCTTGCGCGCGCGCTTTACCCTCAAATTGGGGTAGTTGCACATTTTGCACTTTACTGCAGCTTTTGAGTTGCGCGCCTTGCACTTTTTGCAGATAAGCGTGTTTGCGATTTTGCGGTCTGCTATTGGAAACTTGCCCATTAATTTTGCACCTTTTGATTGTCATCAATAGAAATTGAGAAATATAGTAATCTCAAAGAAGCTATAAAATGCTTGGCAACGGGCATGTTTGCACCCCTGCACTTTCCCTGAATCGGCACATCTATATTCGTGTTTCAGCAGGATAATTACGGTGGCCTTGTGCACAGCTGACGGTAGCCTGTGAGTCAAATCACGGCAGCCGAGGAACTTCCGCCCTCCCGCATGCATTGCATGCGTCGCGTCGAAAGCCGCACGACACAACGTCGTGGCGGGGAGCAGAAACGGACTTTTCCAATGCGACACAAGCTATGAAGACATCCGAGCGGATTGCAAGGAAAAGATGAAACGGCCCCGCCCTGGAGCAAGGCAGTAAGCCGCATAGTCCAATGCTGTGGGCCCAACATGGGTTGAACAGAAGGCGGAGTACGGCAGGGCCACCAACTACTTCTACGAATTTCGTCACGATTGGAAAGTCTTATTAATTGCCGCATATCATGTAACTACGGTCAATTCGACATGGCACAGTACAACGCTGGACAGACTCATTTCGCATATCCAGTGTTTAGCATGCCAGCAGCTTGGAACCTTCCTATTATGGCAGGTACCAAGCACGTAAGGTCCATCCTTGCAGTCCTTTGTAAGTAAGGAAAAGGGATGAAGCAGGCCTTCACAAACGTGCTTTGGGCTGCAGACCGGAAAAATAAAAGCATCAGACTACTGTTTAGATACCTCCATTTAGAAAAAGGAGTATGCATTGACCTCCTTTTGCTGAATAGGGGAAGGATGGTGGCGCAAAGTATATAAGGGAGGATGAATTAAGCTTATTTACGTGGTAAATAGGGAGGCGATGGAAGAGAAAAAGAAAAGTGGTAACTAAAAAAGATTAGAACAGAGTGGGAGGAGAGGTATAAGGCAAAACCCCAAGGAGGCA
>JBAZHM010000046.1:0-9020 GCA_041652355.1 Candidatus Micrarchaeia archaeon
TGCTCGGTCTTGGGTGCGGGTTATCATTTGGTTCGTGATCGTGAGTGGGTTGTTGTTGCGAATAATATTGCGAATGTCGCGGCTAATTGGAATTCGAGTGTGGTTGGCGTTGGCTCGCTTAAGATTGGTAACAACGGCGTCGATTCGAGCGTTTCTTATAATTCTGCAACCGACCCGGATACTGGCATCAGCAATTCTACTGCCCAACTGGTTTTGAGTACTGGTGAGTCCGTTTGGCATTTGAGTGGTAATGTGTGGGAGTGGACGGATGGGAGTGTTTTTGAGGATAAGACTGTCGCTGGTGGCAACCTTTACGATGACGCGGGTGGGATTACTGGTGGTCAGATGCCGGATACTACTCCAACAACTACTTCTGCTAATTGGAAGGAGTTTACCGCAATCACTAATTTCCTGAGTTTTCCTGTTTTTTTGAACACTACAAGTGTTTGAATTTCTTGTCCTCGTAAAATTGCAGATTATCGATTCGAATACCGGCAGGTTTATTAATTGTAGTGTTTATTATAATCACTACAATGAGTTTTATTCGTAAAGTCAAAGTTGGGGAAACCACGTACCTCTCTGAAGTAAAAAGCGTCCGCGAAAACGGTAAAGTACGCCAAAAGTTCATCCGTTACCTTGGGAAAGAATTTAACGGCAAACCCCAAAAACGTGTTTTGCAAAGTGACGTGACCGTGAAAAGCGTCAAGCGCAGTCTGGACGTGCTTGCCGTTGACGCTATGGCTAAAGACCTCGGCATCAACGAAATCGCCAACAAGCACGCGCTCGCATTGATTTACGCCCACTTGCTTGAAAACCGGAGCATTAACACGCTTGAAACGTGGTTGAAGTTTACTGAAATTCCCGAAGTCTTAGGCCTCGAATCAGTATCAACCAAAAACCTATACGAATCGCTTTCAGACGTCAGCGAAGGCGAATTCACTCTGATAAACCAGCGGCTCACGGACACCTTCAGAAAATTAGAGCCGTTGGATGAAATCGCGGTCATTGACGTTACCGACACGTATTTCGAAGGAAAAAACACGCCAATCAAACGACGGCGCGGTAAGGATGGTAAAATAGGCAAACTAATCCAACTGGGTTTGGCAGTTAGTTTTCAATACGGTTTTCCGATACACCACCAAAAATACCAAGGAAACCTCAACAACACACAAATCTATAAGGACATGATACTCACCCTCCGCGAACAAAACCGGAAATGTATCATCGTAGACCGGGGCATGTCGTCGGACGAAAACATCAAGTTGGCGCACGCCCTTAACGCGGGAGTCATTGCGGGTCTGAGAAAAACTCAGACCATTGAAAAAAAGTATCTCGAAACGATTCAGCGTAATGAAATATATTCGCGCGAGCATCGTGTTGTGCTGAAGAACACGACTGTGTTCGTTAAAGGTTTTCCGTTCGAAAAAGGTCGTCTAGTCGTGGTCTACAATCCTTTGCTTGAAGCGGTAAAACGCGAGCACGCTTTTTCGAAAGAAAACGGTTCCGATGACATTTACGCCGGGTATTCGCTCGTTTACCATAACACGAATTACTCTGATGCTGAGGTCATCAAAAAGTATTACGAGAAGGATATCGTAGAACGGGCGTTTAAACAAATGAAGGGCGTACTAAAGCTTCGTCCGATTCGTGTTTGGTTACAGGATCATGTTGATGCGCACGTCAAGATTTGTTATCTCGCTTACGCGATTCTTGCGTACATGAATTTTAAGCTCATAAAAACCAAGACGTCTGCGGTGCAAGCATTATCGTCTTTACGGTACGGTTATCGCGTACAATTAAGTGTTAAAGGAAGTGCCGACCCCTGGCCGGTTTACGTCCCGTTAGAACCCCAACAAAAAAACTTCCTAAAAGCACTCGGTGTAGTGGTTAAATAACCGGGAAAACTCAGGTAATTTCAATTCCATGAATTATTCCCGCTTGCCGAACTCGTCTTGGAATGCAAGTCAGGGTGTTGGACGGATATATTTGGACCCTGGTTATGCGTACGGTTGGGATGGTGCGGCGTGGTCGTATTATTCTTCTACTCACGCGTTCCTCCGCGGCGGGGACTGGGACGATGGAGCCGACGCTGGCGCCTTTGCCTTGTACTTGAGCTACGCTCCGTCGGGCACGGGCACGGCCATCGGTTTTCGGTGCAGTAGGTAGTCAGGAAGAAGGATTGTGGTCCGTGTGGAGAATCTGAAATCGGTAATCTGGAAATCTGCGCCGCGTGAGGGTGTTGTCCCTGCGGAAGGAGCCGCGCCGGGCGCGGCCGGGAGTGCGCCGAGCATGACTTTGGATGAGTGGCAGGCAAAGAATGGCGGCGGCGCGTTTGCGGGGTTCCAGCACCTTGATGCTTATTCCAAGGTTTTCCCGATAGTTTCTGATACTATTCGGCTTGTTATGTGCGCGCCCTCCTCTCGGGGGGGGGGGCAACGGTTTTGCGGATGAGAACGCAGTCTTTTTCTTGAACGCGATCAGGAACGAGTCTTTGGAGATAGTCACCAGCCTTGCTGAGGGTTACAATAAGTATTATAGTTTGGACAAGGCGAAGTGCTATTCGCGTGCGAGGTCGTGCGTTTGCCGCGTGCAGTGTTTGTTGCTTGCCGCGTCCTCGTTCGGTTTTGTTGACAGTCAAGCAGCTAACAAGTTGTGTGCGGATTACGAGGCCAGTTTGAAGATGTTCAATGGCCTCATCAAGGTCTTTGAGGAGCGGAAGAAGTAATGCTCGACGACCTCATAATTTTCCGGAAGGCTTACGATTTACTGAAATACTTGTACCCCTTAATCCAGGGTTTTCCGAAGTCCCAGAGGTTTTTGCTTGCTCAGCGTTTGGAGTGTTCGGCTCTGGCTTTTCTTGAGCACGTGATGGTAGCCAACGCGACAAAAGACAAGTCAGCAGAGTTTTCTAAAGCGGATTTGGAGCTTGAGAAGCTCCGTTTATTCGCAAGGTTGTCGCATGAGTATAATTTTATCAGCACTAGCCAGTACGAGGCGGTTTCGCGGCAGACGACAGAGCTTGGTCAGCTTCTTGGAGGGTGGAAAGCAAAGTTTTCAGGTAAATGAGTATCACGGTCTTTTCGCCTTTTGACAAGCAAAAGGTAATTTCAGGAAAAAGACAATAGGACGGTCGCCGTAGAAAACCGGTGGTATGCTGTCCGCGTTCCTCCGCGGCGGGAACTGGGACAATGGAGCCAACGCTGGCGCCTTTGCCTTGAACTTGAACAACGCTCCGTCGAACACGAACACGAACATCGGTTTTCGGTGCAGCAGTCTTTGCGGCTGTTTCCGGCAAAAGGATTTCCGGCGCTTCCAAAAAGGGGTGTCGGGAGAGTGTGCTGGACTAAGGCATGTTGGAGAAGAGATTCAAGAGGGAGCTTCTTCAGGCGTGCAAGTGACTACATCCGGCTGGCCGTTCCTGGTTTGTACTGCCGCGTTTGCGGTAGAGGCCGAAAACTAGAAACCGTTCCGGGCCCCTGCGCGGGGCCCGGGGCAATATTTCCGCTGGGTTGCCGCCCGGTTCGGTCCATCAAAGTAATTATATACTTTTTTGATACATATTATAAAATACCAAGAAATGCCACTTTGTGATATAAATGACAATAAAGCTTTTGATAAAAAAAATTCATCTGGCAGGAAAGGAGTTCGTGACTGCAAAGGACGTTGAAAAGCATTGCAAGGCCCTGAAGATGGATTGCAAAAACACCGTCAGGTATTTGCTTAAGGAAAAATACTTTTTGAGGATTTTCAAGGGACTATTTTACGTGAGGACTTTTGACGAGATGAAGCTTGGGAGGAGCAAGTACAATCCCCTGGAACTGGTTTCAAAAGGTCTGGAGCTAAAGGGTGTGAATAACTGGTACTTCGGGTTATACTCTGCCTTGAAACTGAACAATCTAACGCACGAGCACTTTGCTGTAGAGTACGTGTTGAATGATAAGATATTCAGGGCAAAGCCGATAGTAGTGGCCGGCTGCAAGTTCAGGTTTTTGAAGCTCAAGCCGGGGCTTTTCGGCTTTGGCGTTACAGAAAACGGTCTCAGGTATTCCGATGCGGAAAAGACCGTGCTGGATTTTATTCACGTCTGGCGTTACAACGGGGTTCCGGAGGAAAAGATACTGATGGATATCTCCGAATATGCCGCCAGCGTATCAAAAAAGAAGCTTTTGGCGTATGCTGGGAACTATTCTAAAGCAGTGAAAAAAACAGCGGAAAAGGTCATCATATGAGGAAAGACTTTGTTAACTCGGTTTCAGAAGTAATGAGAATCGAAAGGAAGGATTTGATAGAGAAGGACGTTATCCTCCACCAGTTGCTTTTTGACTTGTCAAAGAACGATTTCTTCCGCGAAAATTTCCTGTTCAAGGGCGGGACGTGCCTGACAAAATGCTATCTTGGGTACTACCGGTTTTCAGAGGATATTGACTTTACGTGGCGCAAGCAGGGAGAATTCCGGGGAATGACCCAGAAAGAGGTAAGGCATTACCTCTCGCCAGTCATAGGCAAGATGGGTGCTGATTTTGAGGCAATAGCGAAGAAGCGGGGAATGGATTTTTCGTTTGCCAAAAACAACCGCGACTATGTTGAGCTTGGCGGCGGGAACAAGACGCTTACTTTCAAGTTGTGGTATGATTCTGAAATCCTTAACCGCAGGTCTTTCATCAAGGTTCAGGCGAACTTCGTTGAGGATATGCGCTTTCCCCCTGCAAAAAACACTTGCAAGAGCCTGCTTGGCAGCCGCGTAGGCGAACTTGAAGCAATGTTTCCGGAAGAGTATGGGGCGTACTCGGAGCGCATCCCGTTTGACACGTATGACATAAAGGAGATAATGTGCGAGAAAATCCGGGCGATCCTCACTAGGAGGGGAATGAAGGCGAGAGATTTTGTTGACGTGTACTTCGTGTCAAAAAAGTTTGGCATCACGCCAGGGAGCCTGAAAAAAGACGTTGTGGCAAAGACGGTTTTTGCGCTCAACCTCTATGCCAAGTATAGGGATAACTTTGGTGAAAAGAAAAAGCTGCTCAATTCAAAAGAAATCTTTGCCTGGGGACAGGAGAAAGGCCTGCTGCTTGTGGATGTAGATGAAAAAGAGTTTTACGCCTTTCTTGGCAGGTTTGCCGAACTGATGCGCGACATTGCTGGGGATATTGAGACGAAAAATCTTAAAATCGGGATTCATTCTGTCAGGCGTGCCAAAGGCCCATCTGTCCCATCAAGCTGATGGTGGCAAAGATGGGTTTGATGGGCGAGGTCGTTTCTTTTGAGAATTTGTTGTCTGCGTTTGCTAAGGCTTCCCGTGGGAAGAGGTTTGGAAGGGATGCGCTTTCTTATTTCCAAAAAATCGAGCCTAACTTAATCCGCTTGAAGGAACAGCTGTTGAATGAAACGTGGGAGCCGGGTGAGTATCGGTGTTTTTTTGTCAACGATCCGAAGAGGCGGTTGATTCAGGCTGCGCCTTTTGAGGACAGGATAGTGCATCATGCTATCTGTAACGTAATCGAGCCGATTTTTGAGAGGGGTTTTATCGGTGATTCGTTCGCGTGCAGGCCGAGTAAGGGCACTCATGCGGGGATGTTGCGGCTCAAGGCGTTCGTAAGAAAGTGCGGGAGGCAGAACCCCGGGAAGGAGGTTTATGCGTTGAAGTGTGATGTGAGAAAGTATTTTGCGAGCGTTGACCACACTATTTTGTCGTCCATTCTTGCACGCAAAATTCACGACGAGCGGCTTCTTCGCCTGCTTTCAAAGATTATTGGTTCGGTGCCTGGCCAAAAGGGGATTCCGATTGGCAACCTGACTTCCCAGCTTTTTGCTAATGTTTTCCTGAACGAGCTCGACCGGTTCGCCAAGCATTCGCTCCACGCGAAGTTTTACGTGCGGTACATGGATGATTTCGTGTTCCTCTCGCCGAGCAAGGATGAGCTTCATAGTTTCAAGCGGCAGGTAAGGAGATTCCTTTCGGGTAGTCTTGCGCTTGAGCTTCATCCAAAGAAGGCCGAGATTTTTCCAGTGAGGGACGGGGTTGATTTCGTGGGCTACAAAGTGTTCAGCGATTTTATCCTCTTGAGGAAGTCGGGTGTGAAGCGGTTCATCGCAAGGTTCAAGAGGCTCGAAGAGTCGGGTGCTTCAAGCGAGCTATTGTTTGAGTCGTGGGATAGCTGGTACGCGCACGCAAAGTGGGCGGATTCTCATAGGCTGGTGGTGCAGTTGAAAGTCAGGCGGCACTTTCCTATTCCATAAGTTGTTATGAGCTTTTTTTTAGGCGGTTAATTAGGCGGCGAAAATCGCTTGTTTTTGCCTCTTAATTTATCAAGCGCAAAAGGGCGTTTTCCATTCTGGGGGCGATCCAGATTTTTTCCGCCTAACCAACTCCATATATGTACTCCCCCCTACCCCTATGCCTATACCCTTCTGAGCGTAATCTTTGAGCGTAAACCGTTTTTGTGAAAACTCGTTTCGTATTTAAACGAAAATAGAGCGTAACTTTACCCCTAAAAACAGGCTCTCACGATGGGAGCCTTGAGCGTAATGAGCCTAATCGCTTTCTCAGAATATACGCACACCAATGCCCACAATAGCACAGGCGCCTAAGGGGGACTAGCTTTAGCCTAGTTCGGCAATCGTTTTCTTCAAGGTCGCCCTTGTTATCACGTCAGCCATCTTCGAATACCGGTACTTGAACTTCTTGTTCGTGACGAACACGAAGCACTTGTGGAAGTTCTGCTGGTTGAATGCGAACTTCTTGAAGACGTATGTGCTGTCGCGGACTAGGTTGCTTCCGGTCTCGACCTCAAAGCAATATCTTTTTTTCTTGAGTTCGAATTCGATGTCCGGGCCTTCCGTGACGTTCAGGGTTACGTCCCTGATTCTTCTCTTCTTCAGCTCGTCCTTTATCAGGTAGCAGAAGAATGCGTGTTCCTTGCTTTCATTGTAGCGCTTGCGTACCCAGTAAAAGGCTGCGCCGGACTTGCCGTCCGGGCTGATTTTCAATCGCCTGTAACCCCAAGAAAGAACGGTGTCACGTTGTTTTTTCGTTAGCTCGCTTTCCTTGTAGTGGTCTTCGTTTGTCTGTTCGACGGTCGGTTTTTTCTTTTTGTTCTTTTCCTCGTATTCCTTTCGTGTGTACCCAAAAGGTATTTTCTGCCATTCCCTCAGGCGCTTATCAGCAATTTCTCTTTCCTTTTTTTCAATTTCTTTTCGTTCCTTTGCTATGCGCAAGTCTTCGTAGTATTGCCGTGCCATTTCTTGTTGCTTTTCTCTCTCAATCTTTGCCCGTTCGTGCCTGAAGTAAAAGAAGTCAAGCAAAGCGACGCTAACTGCGAAGGGGGCGAGCACCAGTAAAAGGAAGACGATTCCCACTAGTGCTACTGCGCCTACTGCCACGATTATTGCGCCCTTTACTAACCTCTCCAGCAAGTCTTCGGGATATGCCATTAGGCTGTCACCTGCTTGTCCAAACCCATTTCCACAACCTTCTTGGAAAGGAAGTCTTTGACTTCGGGGTTTGCAAACAAGGCGTTCATCAGTTCGTTTGATTGCTTATTCGGGTCGGCAATCAGTTTTTTCTCGTCCAAGGGGTTGCCGCATCTTCCGCAGAATTCTTGGCCGGGCGAGTTGCGTTCCTTGCAACGGTTGCAGATACGAAAGTCTAGGGCGGGTTCCCGTTCGACGGGCTTGTCTTTCAGGGAGTACATTTGCAGGAGGGTTGAATCGACGTCCCTGCCGGACAGGTGCACATAGGTGGCCGCCATCTCGCTTCCTTGCGTCCAGCCAAAATGCTCTTTCATTTGGGCTTCGGTTAGCTTGCTTGCCAAGGCAGTTGCCCTTGAGTGTCGGAATAGGTGCGGGTAAACTCGCTTTTGTATCCCCGCGGTCTGTCTTACGCGGTCAAGCATCGCCAACAAAGTCGGGTAGGCGAAAGGAACGGGCTGGTAGTGGCCTAGCCGGGCTGGCCACAGGTACGCGTCCGGGTTGTTTCTGTCCGGGTGTTCCTGCAACCACCTTCCCAGGACTTGGACGGAGGCGATTATTCGGACTCTTCGGCTTCCGGTCTTGCCGTTTACTATGAGGACGCCGCCGTAGTTGTCAAACTGGACGTTTTTCAGCTTCAGGTAAAGCAGCTCGCCGATTCTGCATCCCGACTCGTACAGGACAAGCAGCAAAGCCCTGTCTCGCGCGTTGGTGGTAGCTGCAGCAAGCCGTTCAACCTCCTCGGCGGTTAGCAATTCCTCGGGTAACTTGTGCTTGTGGTTACCAAGCTTGGGCTTAAGCCACTTGATGACCTTTGGGACTTCCTCGTCTTTTCCCTTAAGCCATTTGTAAAAGCATTTCAGGACGATTTTGAAATCGTATTTGGTGTATTCGGCGTAGTCCTTCAAGTCAATTGACGAAACCAGGTCAATCAAGTCGTTCTGGGTGGCTTTATCGAAATCCTTGCCGAGCCAGTCTGCCATCAGGCGCAGGCACCACATGCACTTTACGACCCGAAGCCTGGTCGTGCCCTTGGCAAGCCGGATTCGGGTGAAGCCCCCGATTTGTTTTTTGGCTTGCGCAGACAAGTTCGAGTTGCTAAGTCTACCAAGCTCTTGGTCTAGATTTTCCTGCTGATGATACATCCGGTACTCGGCCAAACTCAATCACCTTTTTTGAGTCTTGACCTCTGCACTAAGTTCTATTTATAGTCTGGTGCGATTAGGAGCCTGACGAGGGCAGTTTAGGTGATGAACGAAGTCGCCGAAATATGCAGAATACTTGGTTTAGGCGGGACCACAGAAATCAGTTCCCGGAGTTATCTTCGTTCCAGAAAACTTCCAAGGAATAACCTTCTCTGCCTTTTCAAAAGCCATAGAAACGCATTCGGAGATGGACGGCGTACCACTTAATGACAGATGTTGATTGATTGTTTGAGTCCCGCTTTCAAAGTGTTCGTGAAGGTAGCTATCAGATGGATTTTTGTGATAATCTAGACGGTAGTAGGGTCGTGTACCACTCCAAAAATTAGCTCCAAAATCAAGCTGATTCGG
>JBAZHM010000047.1:0-8758 GCA_041652355.1 Candidatus Micrarchaeia archaeon
CCCAAGTACGAGCACCTGGGGTTCGTCCAGACAAAGTCCGAATCAAGCAACATGCGGCTAACACGCGACCGGCTTACCCCGCAGGAGTGGGTGGGGAAAAAAATGTTTTTCTTCAAAGGCAAGCGCAAAGTGTTCATCAAGTAGAAGTGGACTGATACAGAATGGCTTTCAAAAAGGAGACTTTGTTTTCCGTAAACAATCCCGTTTTCGGCCCGGTTAAGGTAGTATCGGAGCGGGTGGAGTCCGTAGCAGGCAATTCAAGCGGGGACCGCAGCATCGCTCTTATTGACGGGGAACGCAAGTCCATTGGCAATGCAGTGTACAACGTCCGCAATGATCACGTCTACATTTACAATATCGGTGCGCAGAGAAAGAAAGTCGGTGTAGGTACCGCCATAAGTGCGCTGATAGCGCATTATGAAAAAAAGCCGGTTGAACTGGTCGCGGAGTCCATACTGAACCGGAAAATCTTCGAACGGATGGGCTATTTGTATTTGGGAACCGTTCCTTTGAAGAAAGGCAATGGCTATCGCATGCGGTTGCCCGTAAGTTCCGGATCAAGCTCTGAGGAACTCAAAAGGATGTTTGCACGGATGGGCGTTCCGAAAGCGGATTGATTTCGCAGCTACTCCTCTTTTACGGCGTTGACCTGCTCTTTCATTTCAACGTTGACTTACTCTTCCTTCACCACGTTCAAAATCACGTGCGTGTTCGTCCTTTCAACTCCGGGCATTGCGCCAATCTTTTTTACAAGCCGGGAAAAGTCCTGCCGGTTTTTGCACTTTGCAAGCGCCATCGAGTCAGAGTTGCCTGTGATGTCGTACACTGCGGTGATTCCCTGCATCGAAGAAATCTTTTGCTGCAGCTCAAGCGAAGCGCCCCGTGTGAAAGTAATCTCGATGAGCGCAAAAAAGTCGTAGCCCATTGCTGAAAGGTCTATTCTTGGCTCGTAGCCGCGAATTACTTTTTGCTTTTCAAGCCGGTTCATCCTGTTAATGAGCGTTGATGCTGAGATGCCGACTTTTTTTGCAAGCTCGCGGCAGGATTTACGCGCGTTTTTTTTCAGCTCGGCAATTATTTCTAGGTCCGTTTCATCAATGTTCACCGCTTCGCGTGCCGGCCTTGTGCTTTCCTCTTCGTGCATTCGTCCACCAATCCCCGTGATTTTACAAAAATATCGAACAAAATATGGTTAAATTTGCTTATTTTAAAACGTTTGTCTTGTAATTGTTGCTATATCTATAAGTATTGTTTTATCCAAAGTTAATACTCGGCTAAATTGTTTTATTTTTGAGGGTGTTTTCTATGTCGTCAACAAGCATCTACGATTCCAAGCTTGCGCCTGAGGTGCTTTCAGCAGCAAAGAACGCAGGCGTGGAATTCATCTCGCTTCGCTTTACCGATGTGCTTGGAACGCAAAAATCTGCAACAATTCCCTTTTCCAAGCTTGAGGACGTACTATCCGCAGGCTTTTGGTTTGACGGAAGCTCAATAGAGGGCTTTGCAAGAATCCACGAGTCGGATATGCTGTTGGTGCCTGACCTTTCCACTTTCGCACCGCTTCCGTGGACTCAAAACAAAGTCGCAAGGGTAATATGCGACGTGCACGGGATTGACGAGAAGCCATTTGAAGGCGACCCACGATTCGTGCTCAAAAAACAGCTTGCAAAAGCCAAAGAGATGGGCTTTGACTATTTCGTAGGCCCGGAGCTTGAGTTCTTTTTATTTGCGCTAAAGGAAGGAAAGCTCACAAACGGAAAGCCCGTTCCCGAGCCATACGACAGCGGCGGGTACTGGGACTTGGACCCGCTTGATAGCGCAGAAGGCATAATGCGCGACCTTGTACCCCAGATTGAATCAATGGGCGTTCAAGTCGAGCGCTTGACCCACGAAGTCTCACCAGGGCAACACGAAATCGGGTTCCGCTACGGCAACGCCCTCAAGATGGCAGATGATGTCCTTGCAATCAAGGAAGCAACCAAGATAATGGCAAAGCGCCTCGGACTGTTCGCATCGTTCATGCCAAAGCCAGTTTTTGGAATCAACGGCTCAGGCATGCATGTGCACCAAAGCTTATGGTCAAGCGGCGAGAATGCATTCGCAGATGCAGCTGACTCGTATGGGCTTTCAAAAACCGCAAAGCACTTCATAGCAGGCCAGCTTGCGCACGCAAAAGCCCTTGCAGCCGTAGTTGCGCCAACAGTAAACTCATACAAACGATTAGTTCCAGGATACGAAGCTCCTGTGTACATTTGCTGGGCGCGTGTAAACCGCTCCTCGCTCATCCGCATTCCCGGGCACACCAAGGCGCACGGAAAATCCTCGCGCTGCGAGTTGCGCTGCCCCGACCCGTCCTGCAACCCATACCTTGCGTTTGCGGCAATGCTGGGAGCAGGAATGGATGGCATCAAGCGCAAGCTCGAGCCTGCTGCTCCTGTTGAGGAGAACGTCTACCACTTTGATGATGAAAAGCTCGCAAAATTCTACATCAATACCCTGCCATCAAGCCTGGGCGAGGCAATAGCAGAGTTTGGAAAGGACGGTGTGATAAAGTCCGCGCTAGGGCACTTTGCAGCATCCAAGCTTTCGGACGCCCAGAAGAAGCAGTGGGACGAGTACCGCGTACAGGTAACGCCATGGGAGACTGAAAACTACTTGCCGATACTCTGATACTTGTCTTTTTTTTCTTTTTACATTCCCGCAAGGGCAGTTCCTTCAATGAACGCGCCAGCAGCAAGCAAAAGCAGGCCCCATGCAGAAAGCTTGGTCACATCAAAGATGATGACAATAAACTCGGGGTTTTTGTACTTTCCATGCAAAAGCGCCTCGCTCATGATGCCACCCGCTATTGCTATGCAAAAGTACGCCAAAAGCTCAAACGTGCCGTGCGGAAGAAGGTTCAGTATGCCGCTTCCAATCCCGCTCCAAAGAGTGTATTTTGCAGGTTCGCTGTTCACCAGCTCGTTTGCCAAGCTTCCAATGAACACGCCAATCACTGATGCATTCCAGTCGATTATGAATATCGTGCCAGCCCCGTAAAGGAGCGAGCCGCAAAGCAGTATCATGAACACGCGCAGGTTGTTCATGAATAAGAATTCAAAAGCACCCGCAAGGTCGCCTTCGTACGCGCTCTGGGAGACGTGGCCTGACACTGTTGAGCTGATGGCGGAAAGCTCTTTTGACTGTTGTGAAAACAGCGTTGCCGATTGTTCAGGCGAAAGGAAAATGTAATAGAACGTAAACGCAGCCGTCACGCCGATAAAATACGAGCAAAGCACCATGATGACTGGCAGGTACCGCGTTAGCGTATTCATTTTCTTTTCGTATTCGTGGCAAGCCTCGCGGTCAAAGATGCTTGTAATGAGTGTGACTGATGGTATTGCAACAAGCGCAACAACCAGCATGCTTGTGGAGTCCTGAATCAGGTACCCTGCAGAAAACACTGCCACGGTTACGAATATGAATGAGAGCAACGCAACAGACCATGGGCTTGCTGATGCGCGGTCCGGGTCAATAATAGCCTCAAGCACCATAAAAGCTTCACAATTTTGTTGTGCCTGTAAGGATTTATATCCAAGGTCAAGCAAAAGGATTTTCTGCAAGCACAGCTATGTCAGCAAAAGGCGGCGATACTATTATGGAAGACACGGTTACAAAGACAGCATACATTGAAGGCAGGCTCAAGGGGCTCAACGAGCTTGTAGGGATACTTAAGGATACGATGGACTCGCAGGACGCAATGACTTCCTCAACAGTGCTCAAGTCAATCGTAAGCCACATTTCACATGAAGTGGAGTCCATAATCGCGGATTTGGAAGGCGAGAATTCCGGGGACAAGCATCCTGCCCTTGCGGAAGCATCAAAGCAGCAGCAGGGCTTGGAGCAGGCTGCAAGCTCGCCAAAGGAAATCACCATCCCCCTGATGAAAAAGCAAGTGGAAACTGCGGACGCGCTGATGAAGAACCTGAGCGAGTTCAGGAAGCAAAGGTCGGGGTCCTACTTGTTCAACCAGGAAGCAGAGGACTCGGAAAAGTAGGCTGCTTGCTGCGAAAGCAAAATCCCGTTCTGCAAGCAATTAAATTGGTTGGCTTGCACTATAACCTTTCAAAAAATCGCTTGTTTTTATCCCGGCAGCAAACAGGTCCGGTTTGAAACTCATACTTACAAAGGTGCTTTTTGCAAAAATGAAACCAGAATTCGTAGTGCCCGGCCAACAGATAGCCGTAAGCGAAGAGGGCGAAGCCTCAACAGGCGCAATGGAGCATGACGGCGCAGTCTACGCAACCATTGCAGGAAACAAGTTCATCGACCCGCAGACTTACGCAATATCCGTAAAATCACCCCGGCTGCTTGTGCCGCTTAAGGAAGGCGATGTTGTAAACGGGATTGTGCACGACATCTACGACACAGTTGCCCTTATCGAGTTCGAGCCAATAACTCCGAACGGGGAACGCAAATGCTACACAAACCGCTTTGCGTACCTGCGCATCTCCGAAGTAAGCAAGGCGTATATTGAGAACTTCCGCGACGTAATGCGCATAGGCGACATTCTTGTGGCAAGGGTCAAGGAAATCAAGCCGCTTGGCATATACCTTTCAATCATAGACTCAAGCTTAGGCGTGGTAAACGCGCGCTGCTCTGCATGCCGCCACGAACTAAAGAACACCGGCAGGATAATGGAGTGCCCCAACTGCAAAAATCGCGAGACTAGAAAAATGGCAATTACTACTTCAAAGGGTGTAATGGAATGAACGTTCAGATAATCAAGGAAGAAAAGGATTTCATCGAAGTCAAGCTCGTAGGCGAGGACCTGGGTCTTGCCAACATGGTTGCGCAGGAACTCATCTCAACTGGAGCTGCAGAGTTTGCGTACGCTGCCCTTGACCACCCGATTACCACCAACCCGGTAATTCGCGTGCGTGGAAAGGATGCAAAGAAAGAAATCGCAAAGGCAGCAGCAGCATGCGCAAAGAAGCTTGATGCGCTTTCAGTTGCGCCATCAGGAAAGTCCAAGAAAAAGGACTGAGCTGGCACTTTTTTCATTTTTCTTTTCCTTTTTCTTCATTACTTTTTTCTTTTCGTTTCCCTCTTTTTTCAATTTTTTATTTTCCGCTTATTCCGCAGGTTTTCCTCCCCTTTTTATTTGACCCTAGTTCTACCTTCCTTTACCACTGGCGTTGTGCTTTTGGTGAACTTGGGTGGTTTTGGTGGACGTAGGGTACAAAGGATTCTTCGTTTTGTTTTCTCTTTTTTGCGCAACCTTGCTTACGGGTTGCGTAACCAGCCCAACCGGTGATGGTGCCGGTACCGACGTTACTGCGCTTGCCTTTTCGCTTCCACAGGTGAAAGCGTTCCTTGCACAGTACCCGAATGCGAAAATATCTGTTGCATTGTGGGACAGCACCACTGTTGAGAAGAACCTCGCAACAATTCGCGCGGACTGCGGGGAACAGTTTGCAGCTGCAGACTACTACAAAGTCACCGTCACCGACCAGTCTCTATCGCTCGTAGTCTGGCTTGACAAAGCCACACAAAACGTAGTGTGCATGGTGAATGGTTCGGCATCCATCCAAGTTCCATCTGCACCAACCAGCGTCCCGGTCAAGTCAGCAGAATCAACCGTAGTTCCTTCAGTATCCAGCACGGCTATACCCTCAGAGAACACCCCGCCAATGCCGCCAAGTATGGTGGTTGAGTCTACTGCATCGACTTCCTCTACCAACACTGCCTCCTCCACCCAAGTAGCTTCAGGCTTGTTTTCCCCACAGACTGCGGTGAGCACGTTTTCAGTTGGCAGCAAGTTCGCATCAGACAACAGTGTTTCGCTTTCATCGAAGATAGGCAGCACTCCAGTTACTAGCGTTGCAATCTCAGGCGACGTTGTGATGAATTCAAGCGACTCTCTTGTCCGAGTGATATTCTCAGACAAAACAGGCAACGAGTACTTGGTTTACGAGGCCAACAGGTATTTGGAGTCCCGCGATTCGTTTTCAATTGATTCAAAGTGCGACGAGACCTGCTACTTTTCGCCCGCTTTAGCGCCGGGAAAACTAAGCATTGAACTGGTGAACGCAACACTTTCCTTGCGTTCAGTAAATTATGGAACGTCAACATCCAAGCTGGCACTGAACTCGGCTTTTTCGAAAACGAGCAGGGACGAAAGCAAGATAGCGTCAATAAACAGCCAGATAGCCCGCCAGGGAAAGACATGGGTTGCTGGGGAGACTGAATTTTCGCGCTTGAACTACAGCCAGAAAAAGAAGCTTTTTACTTATGAGAACGGAACTCAAATGGCCAAGCTTCCAAACCTTCAGGGGTTTGAATATTATACTGGGGGGGTTTTTGAGGTACAATCGTCAAGTTCGGTAGCTAATATTCTTGGACAAAACTCGGAGGTTCTTGAGACGCAATCTTTAACTAATAACTTGCCTGTCCTAGGAGACGAACAACCAAAATCTGCGCCTTGTGGAAAACCTGGCGATGTCGATGGTGATGGTTATATCACAACGTTGGATTATACTCTTGTAAAAGATCTTATTCGCTCAAGTACCCTTACTTCAGATAATCTTGCGCGCGGTGATGTTGATTCGAGTTATTATTTGAATAGTACTGACCTTTCGTTGATTTCGTCCTTTTTATCCGGTTCAATTACTGTTTTTCCTGCATGTGAGACACTCAAACTTAAACGGGTTTCGCCGTGTGGTTTGCCGGGCGATGTTAATGCTGACGGGTACATCACGTCATCAGACAGCCTACTTGTATATGACCTTATGCTTTCAACTTCACCTACTGCAGACCAGTTTGCGATTGCTGATGTTGATTCGAATTATATTCTTGATTATGATGATATTTGGTTGATTGCGTCATATTTGAAAAGGTCGACGGATACGTTTCCGGCATGCGAGCCGCAACCGCCTTTAAATCCGGCATTGCCGTTGTCGTGGGATTGGCGGAATGTGTCTGGAGAGAATTGGCTGACTTCGGTCAAGACTCAAGATGGTGGTACTTGCGGGTATTATACAACCCTTGGAGCTTTTGAGACGCAACTTAATCTATATTATAACCAGCATCTTGATCTGGATCTTTCAGAACAGATGTACGTTGATTGTGCAGCTGACGGCAACCTACCACAGGGCATGGGCGGACAAGCCTATCCTGAGTGTGATTGGAATGGTGCAACTACTTTGTGTGGTAATTCTCAACAATTTTGTATATCTAGCCTACACGGGTTTGTCGATGAAACTTGTGACCCTCATGCAGAACGGTGGGGTTCGAATTGCAACAATGCCTATTATTGTTCCAACTGGCAAAGTCGAACGTGGACGAACAGCGATTATTATGGGTATATCCCTTATGACGACAGGGGATATTGCAGGAAAACAACGGACTCCGTAACGTCGGACGACTTGAAGAAAATTCTTATTGAAGCCGGCCCAATCGCATCAGGGTTAAGCTCGTGGAGGCATTCAATGACTTTAGTAGGATATTCTATCGACCCTTTTGACAACCGTACCATATGGATTTTCAAGAATAGTTGGGGTTCTGTTTGGGGCGAACAGGGTTATGCAAAAATAAAAGTAAGCTTTGGAGATATTATTCTGGGTGCTTTGCCAAAGGGGCCGTTTATACCTCCATCTGATAAAACTTATTGGCCCGCTGGTTTTGACAACTCCATAAAATGCACGGACAAGGATGGTGATGGCTATTGCTATTGGGGTATAACTTCAGAGAAACCGACGACCTGTTCGGCTTCCTGCAAGCCTGAAAAGGACTGCAATGACAATAATGCAACTTTCGGGCCGTCCTTTGCGAATTTCAGCTGCAAGATAATTGGCGGTTTGCCTTCTCCGACGCCAACTCCGTCAGCGACTCCAACGCCTAATCCCGGTCTGAGGGTTGCTCCTTGTGGCAAGCCTGGTGATGTCAATGCTGACGGGTATGTCACGACTACGGATTATGAGCTTGCGTATGATCTTATTGATTCGAGTTCGTTGACTGCTGACCAGCTTGCGCGTGTTGATGTCAATGCGAACGGCCGTGCGGATTATTCGGATGTCGGACTGATTTCGTCCTACTCTAATGGAAACATCAATACGTTCCCCGCGTGTAATACTTCCACACCAACGCCTTCTCCCACCCCCACGTTGACTCCAACTCCGTCAGTGACTCCAACGCCTTCTCCTACTCCGATAGTGGTGAATTGCACGGATTTGGATAATGGCTTGAATTACAACCAGTCCAGTTCGGTAAGAATCACATACTCAAACGGTACAAGCCGAACGATATATGATTTCTGCTATGATTCAGGCATTGTATTTGAACTATACTGCAGTAGCACTTCAAGCTATGCAAGCTCAGGATATGTTTGTCCGCAAGGGTGTTCAAATGGCGCTTGCGTGAGTGCAACTGTCACTGCAATCCCGACGCCTTCGCACACTCCGAGCCCATCTCCTGCGCCTTCACCCGCCCCGTCAGTGACTCCGACGTCAACCCCGATTCCGGGTTTGAGGGTTGCTCCCTGCGGCAAGCCGGGTGATATTGATGCTGACGGGTACATCACAAGGTCGGATTACGAGCTTGCATACACTCTCGTGGATTCGGGTTCGCTTACTGCTGACCAGCTTGCGCGTGTTGATGTTGATGCGAATGGTTATGCTGGATACAATGATGTTTCGTTGATTTCATCCTATTCTAATGGAAACATCAACACGTTTACCGCATGCACAGCGTCAACACCAACTCCCAGCGGAAACTACTC
>JBAZHM010000048.1:0-8694 GCA_041652355.1 Candidatus Micrarchaeia archaeon
CACGGCGCAGTAGTACCGCCATTCTGACCAGTACAACTCCAACTCCAAGTCAAACCAGAAAGCGATGCAGACGGCACCAAACCAGTTGAAGAACAAAGCGAAGCCGCAGCAGGCAGAGTATAGTAATTCTTGCCATTGACTCCAGACGAACACGAACCATCAACCTTCTTCAAAGCACTGCAAGATGGTGACGCACCGCCATTTGAGCCAGTACAACTCCATGACCAAGACAAACCGGTTAACACCAAACTCGGATTTGCATCAGAATACGAACAAAGGCTAGCTGAATTAGCTGGCAAATTATACAACTGCTTCCCATTCGCAGCAGGCAAACAAACGCCATCAACCTTCTTCAAAGCAGTGCAAGTTGGCGAAGCAATGCCATCATTCAGGCCATTGCAAGTCCACGTCCAAGGGCCATCACCGGATACTAAAGAAGGAGTGCCGGGGTTGCAGAGATTTGCTGCGGGCTCAGCGTAAGTGCTTGCAGTTGCAGAACCGCACACGCCGTCAACTTTTTTATAAGCACTACAACTTGCAGTTATTCCGCCATTCGAACCGGCACAACTCCAGCTCCAAGTCAAACCGGAAAGAACTGCATCAGAGTCAGAACCAACGGAACACAAACCTATTCCGCTAGGGAACGTGTAATACTTCTGCCCATTTACATTCGAAGAACACTCGCCATCAACAGATTGGGGCGCAGTGCAGGTTGGTGATTTGTCTCCGCCATAATAGCCAGCACAAGTCCACGTCCACGGGCCGTTGCCGGCTATTGATGACGCTTCGCCAGGATTGCAAAGACCTGTTGAGGGTTTTGTATAAGTATTCGCAGCAGCAGGGCCGCACACGCCATTGGTTTGCCTGTTTGCAGAACAAGTTATTGGTGAACCGCCGTTTATGCCAATGCAATGCCATTCCCAGCCGGTGGAAGTTGACTGGACTGATGGAGTGACGCTAGTAACCGAACACAGATCATTCGACGGGGCAGAGTCTAATTTTGTTCCAGCTATTGAGCCGCATTTTCCTGCAACCGGCAAGACTTCTCGTGATGCAGTGCATGATGCCGAGTTGCCCCTGTTCACACCGCGGCAGGCCCAAGCCGATGACGAACCTCCTCCAGGAAATTCGGGGTTTGAAGGCAATGCAGTGCCTGCAGAACAAAACGCGCCATCATATGCGGTTGCGGACTCGGGGTAATATTTTGCAGCAGGGCCGCATGCGCCATCAACAGATAAGCCATACGGGTCAGCAGTAGCAACTGGCAAAGGCGTCTGAGGGCTGCCGCTTAGAAGGCTGTCAATTGAGCCGGTAAAAACATCTGAACCTTCAGAAACAGAGGACTCGGATGAGGACGCCACGCTGCTGGAAAGAGTAAGCACTACGGATACAATCAGGACACTGCCGCCAAACAATAGAAGATACTCCAGACCGCTTTGGCCTTTACGGGACATGAAAAAATACCTAAAGGATAAAACAGGGAGGGGATTTAAACGAGTGCGGGCAGGTTACGCGACGGGATTTTAAAGCTGCACTGACCTTATTAGATAGTCATTTTTGACTTCAAACTTGGCGCCGTGACTGGCGCGAAAATGAATCAATGGCATTTAAACCAGCAATCACGCTGTATAGGTGATTTTGTAATGTCAGTTCCAGCAGAACCCCTCTATATTGTCGAGGCAGGAAAGGCAATCAAGCTTCTCGGCGACAAGCTAAAGGAGGACCCGAAATTCGCAATCCCAGAATGGTTTGGCACGGTAAAGGGAGGCCCGGCAAACGAGCGGCTTCCTGACACGCCCGAACAGTGGTATGCAAGGGTTGCAGCAATTCTTCGCACTATCGCAATCCGCGGCCCGATTGGCACGCAGCGCTTGCGCAACAAGTTCGGAGGGCGCCAAGAGCACACAAGAGGCCGGGCGCACCACAAAAAGGCAGGCGGCAAGTCAATACGCTTGGCAATGCAGAAACTGCAGGAAGCAGGCTATGTAAAGAACGAGCCTAAAGGCAGGGTAATTACCGCAGTAGGCAGGGCATTCATCACAAAAGCCCTTGGCACAAAGAAGGAGTAAGTGACCAGATGGAAGAAAACCAGCAGGACAACGCCGGCTTTAAGGACGCCCAAAAGCGAAGGCTTGAGGATCTCCAAAAAAGGCAGGCTGCTGAATCGCAGCTCAAGGCGCTTGTTGCAAAGGTTTTCGAGCCAGCGGCCATTGGAAGGCTTTCCAACATGCGCATGTCAAACGAAAACCTGTACCTGCAAATCGTGCAATACTTCGTTGCATATGCACAGCAAGGAAAGCTGCAGGGAAAAGTTTCCGAGGCACAAGTAAAAGAGCTTGCAACGCGGCTTCTTTCCACAAGGCGGCAAACGACAATAAGAAGGGCTTGATGCCCAAAAGTTATGGTATTCAAAAGGTGTTTTGAAATATGTCCAAGAACAGGTCAAAGGAAAAGAAGGCTGTGCTGACAAAGAAACTGACTCAGAACCGCCGCATGCCGATTTTTGTAATCGCACGCACTGCACGCAAAGTTAGCAGGAACAGCAAGACCCGCAACTGGCGCTCGCAGAAAATGAAGCTCAAGGTACAGTAGGTTGATGATAATGGAAGAGAAAGTCGAAACCAAAAAGAACGAGACTCACACGCACGCGTCTGACAAGCTTGCAGTAAAGGAAGAAAAGAAGCCCGCTGATGCCCACGCAGTAGCTGCAAAGGAAGCCAAGGAGGCGCCGGCAAAGAAGGCGGATGCAATTCAAAAGGATGCGTCGGCAAAGAAACCTGATGCAGTGATACCAGCTGCAAAGGACGCAAAGCCCGCGGATGCCAACAAGGCAAAGGAAGGCAAGAAGCAGGCAAAGGCTGAAAAAGAGGACAAGGACGAGAAAAAGCGCGAAATCGTGCTCGAGCGCGTCTGCATCGTGCCCCTTGTGAAGGCGTACAAAGTCTCAAAGACAAGGCGGCTCCAGGTTGCAGTCAAACTTGTGCGCGAGTACGCAGCAAGGCACTCAAAAAGCCCGATTGCAAAGGTAAAGCTTGCAACAAGCGTCAACGAATACGTCCGCGCATTTGGCTCAAGCCACATCCACAAGAAAATCAAAATCAGGCTTACCAAGGACAAGGAAGGCGGGGTGCTTGCCGAGCTTACCAAATAATTTTTTTCTTTTTTTTATTTTAGCACCAGGACAAAAGCAAACAACGCAAAGAAAGCAACAACAGAAGTGAGTCAAATTGATAACTAAATTCTCGGTGCACAAAAACCCGTTCGTGGGCCTTCACTTTAAGGCAAATGACGCATTGGCGCTAGTTCCCAAGGCACTTGGCAAAACCCACACGGAAGCGGTTGAAAAGGCGCTCGAAGTGCCAACCCACGCAATCTCCATAAGCCAGTCCGACTTGTTGGGAATATTCATGGCGATGAACTCAAACGGCTGCGTAGTCCCGTCCTTTATTGAGGATGAAGAGCTTGCGGAACTGCGGAAAAAAACCGGCTTGAACATTGCAACCATAGACAGCCACTCTGCGTGCGGAAACAGCATTCTTTGCAACGACCACGCGGCTGTGCTTCACCCAACAGTTGACAGGCACGAAGCCAAGAAAATCAGCGACGTGCTTGGGGTTGAAACTTACACTCACGATTTGCTCTCCAAAATTTCCACGGTTGGCGCAATCAACGTAGTCACAAACAAAGGATTGCTTGCGTACAACGAAATGCCCGAAGTAGAGCTTAAGAAGCTTGAGAGGCTGTTCAAAGTCAAGGGCAACGTGGGCACTTGCAACATGGGAGTGCCTTTCGTGGGAATGGGAGTAGTGGCAAACTCAAAAGGCGCGCTTGTGGGCACCCACTCAAGCGGCTACGAAGTTCAGCGCATATACGAAGCGCTTTTTGGTGATTAGTTTTATGGCAACGCAACCGCAACCAACTCAGGCGTCGTCAGGAAATGACGAAACGCTACGCAAGATGGCATACCAGCTTCAGTTTTACGAGGCGCAGGCAAAGCAGCTCCAGCAAAACGTGGAAATGCTCCAGGCAGCGCTTGAGGAGGCAATGTCAACACAGGTTGCGGTGCAGGCTCTTTCCAAAACAGACGGCATGACAATATTCCCGCTTGGCTCGCGCGTATTCATCAACGCAAAACCGGAAAAGAAAGGAAAGCTCCTGGTGGAGGCCGGCGCAGGAGTCATGATTGAAAAAACCTACGAAGAATCCCAAGCGGTGCTTGAGGACTCGGTAAAAAAAATACGCGACGGCCTTACAAAGGCACAGGAGCAGCTTTCTGAAATCTCAAAAAAAGCCGGACAGCTCAACGCGCAGGCAGAAGAGCTTGCACGAAGGCAAAACAAGACGCAATGAATTTTTTTTCAAAAGCCCGGCAGGCAAGAACAAAAAATTAGGACATTAGGTAGTTTTCGTGTTTGATTTACTCAAAAAGAAGATTTCTGGTTTTGTCAAAGGCATCTCCGACGCTGTTGGCGCAAAGGAGCAGAAAACTGAGCCGCAGCACGCTGAACCTCAAATAGTTGCACAAGCGCAACCATCGGCTGCTGCAAAAGAAAAAGAACCTGATTTTGAACCTGCAGCAGTGCAAGCTCCAAGCAAAGAAAACTCTATTGAACAGCCAGCAGGGCAGATGAAAGAAGCAGCGATATTTTCAGAAATTGACGTTCCAAAAAAAGACCTTGAAATCCACGTCCCGCAAAAAGCGGAGGAAACGCCAAAGCAAGCAGAACCGGCTGTGCAGATTGAAATTCCGACTGCAAAAAAAGTTGTTTTTGAACAGCCAGCAGGGCAGATGAAAAAAGCAGAAGAAAGAATTGAGGTCTCACCAGCTGCAAATGATGCAAAGCCAGCAATTGAAATTCCAAAGAAAATAGAAATCCCAAAACCAGCAGAAACAAAAATCGCAGTTGAAACGCCAAATGCGGCTTCAAAGCCCATTCAGGTTCCAAAACAAGAATACGCGCAAAAGCAGGCTGAAATTAAGCCAATTGAGGCTTCAAAACCGATTGAAATCCCCAAGCCAAAACAGCAATTCATTTCAAAGCCTGCTGTTTTGGCTGAGCCTGAAAAAAAGCGCGACATCGCGCCGGACTTGGGGCTGTTCTCCAAGCTCAAGGGGCTCCTTACAAACCAAGTTGAAATCACCGAGCCTGAGACTCGCGGGATGTTTGACGAGCTGGAAACCGCGCTTTTGGAAAGCGATGTTTCCCCGGACACTGCACAGGCGCTTGTGTCTGAGCTGAAAAAGTCGCTTGTTGGCAAGAAGGTTGCAAAAAGCGATGTTGAAAAGACAATAAACAACGCAATTGCATCCGCAATCACTTCGGTATTTACGCCTGCGCCGGACATGCTTGCACTGGCAAGGGAAAAGAAGGCAAAGGGGGAAGTGCTCAAGATTATGTTTCTCGGGCCGAATGGCGCTGGAAAGACTACGACTATTGCAAAGCTTTCAAGCCTGTTCAAAAACAACGGCTTGGATGTGGTCGTGTCAGCATCTGACACGTTCCGCGCTGCTGCAATCGAGCAGTCGGCAATACACGCAGAGCGCATTGGCGTAAAGCTTGTAAGGCAAAATTATGGCGCGGACCCTGCTGCTGTTGCGTTTGATGCGATAAAGCACGCACAGTCAGCTGGAGCGGCAGTTGTGCTCATTGACACCGCAGGAAGGCAGGAGACCAACCGCAACCTGGTTGAGGAAATGAAAAAAATCGACCGCATCGCAAAGCCGGATTTCAAGATATTCATAGGGGAAGCGCTCGCAGGCCACGTGCTGGTGGAGCAAGTAAAGTCATTTGATGCAGCAGTCGGAGTGGACGGAATAATCCTCACCAAGCTTGACTGCGATGCAAAGGGCGGAAACGCGATAAGCATCGCACACGACGCGGGCAAGCCAATCATGTTTTTCGGAGTGGGCCAAGAGTACGGCGACTTGGTCCCGTTTGATTCCGGTTATATCGCCGCAAAGGTGCTTGAGGCGTAAACGCTTCAGCTGCACCAACATATGAGGTAAGTACATACATGAGAGATGAAGAAGGAAACCGGTGGGAAGGACGCGCCGACAAGCAAGACAAGCCGCGCCGCAGCTTCTCAGGGCCCGCAACGGACAAGCCAGTAAAAACTGGAGAGGAGTACGACGTCACAGTAGAGGCAGTCGGCTCGCGCGGAGACGGAATTGCAAAGGTAAACAACTTTGTGGTGTTCGTCCCTGGCGGACAGGCAAACCAGGCAGTGCACGTAAGGATTACTGCAGTGCACGAGCGGTTCGCAACTGCTGAGATAGTAACAGTAGCATAGGCAACCAAACAGGCAATAGAGGCACCAAGCTTAAGGCAGCTTCCTATCACTGCTTTCTGCGTAAAACCTCTTTTGCCTTTTTTCTATTTTTATGCAAGAAATAAACAGCACTCTAAGATTATGCTTTGCGCGCGGAGCATGACTCGTCAGTTCCGCCATTTAACCCGTAGCAAATCCAATTCCACGGACCACTACCAGATACAGATGATGCAGTCCCGGTTGCACAAAGGTCAATGGTAGGTGCGGAATAAAAAGCCCGGCCGGCACTCGCACCACAAGCCCCAGAGACGGCTCCAATTTTGTTTAATACTTTTGCATAACCATGCGCATGGTCGGAGATGGAATTGTTAGCATCATCCGCCGTGCCCTGAATAACCATCAGTACGATTACTACAACAAGAACGCTGCTGCCCAACAACAATAAGTACTCTAAGGCGCCCTGCCCGCGTATAAATTCCATTAGAACCTGAAAAAAATACTGGCTTGCGCTATAAATAGAGGTTAGTAAGATTAGGCTACGGAATCCCGCAGCCAGATTTCCTATTCTAAAAATTTGGAGTATTCCGAGCAGTCAAAACCAAGCGTGGCAAAGTAATCCTGCTCAGTCTCAGCCCGCCTAATCAGCTTGAACGAGCCGTCGGTCTGCATCAGGAATTCCGCAGAGCGCAATTTTCCATTGTAGTTGAATCCCATCGAGTAGCCGTGCGCTCCAGTCTCGTGAATTACAACTAAATCTCCTTGCTCAATTTTTGGAAGCTTTCGCTGTATTGCGAACTTGTCATTGTTTTCGCACAGGCTTCCGGTAACGTCATAGGCGTGGTCAAGCGGGAGGCGCTCCTTCCCGAGAATAGTTATGTGGTGGTATGCACCATAGAGTGCGGGCCTCATCAGGTCCGCCATGCACGCGTCCAGTCCGACGTAGTCGCGGTACTTGTGCGCAACGTGCCGCACGCGGGAAACCAGATAGCCGTGTGGGCCGGTGATTGCCCTGCCGCTTTCCATTACAATGCGAATTGGTGCAAGGCCGTTTGCAACTATAATTTCTTCATATGCGTTACGCACGCCTTCTGCAAAAAGTTCGATGTCAACTTGGTGGTCATCAAGCTTGTAGGGTATGCCGATTCCGCCGCCTAGGTTTATGAAATCAAATTTAATTCCAACTTTTTGCGAAATTTCAACAGCAAGCTCAAATAGCATCCGCGCAGTCTCAATCAAGTATTTTTCATCGCGCATGTTGGACACTATCATAGTGTGAAGCCCGAACCGCTTTGCGCCTTTTTTCTTTGCAATCTCGTATGCTTTGAAAATCTGCGCACGAGTAAGGCCGTACTTTGCCTCAACGGGGTTTCCGATTATCTCGTTTCCCTTTCGAAGAGTGCCGGGGTTGTAGCGGAAGCAAACTAGTTCCGGCATGCCTGCGGCTTTTTCAAGAAAATCGATGTGCGTAATGTCATCAAGGTTGATGATTGCGCCAAGCTCTTTTGCCTTTACGAATTCTTCTGCAGGCGTGTCATTGGAGGTAAACATTATGTCCTCGCCACAAAGCCCAACTGCCTGTGCAAGCATCAGCTCCGGAAGCGAGCTGCAATCCGCACCCATTCTTTCCTCCGCAAGGATTTCCATAATGTACGGGTTTGGAAGCGCCTTTACTGCAAAGTAGTTCTTGAATCCTTTTCCACCGACCCATGAGAATGCTTTGTAAAGCCGCCTTGCAGTGGCCCGGATTGCTTTCCCATCATAGACGTGGAATGGAGTGGGGTGTTTTTTCTCAAGCTCTTCGATTTGTGTTTTTGTGAATGGGACTGGTTTCTCTATCATTTCAAATCATCTTCAAATCGCATTCAGTCATATTTTCAGGTTTTTCCTTATGCTTTCAACAGCAGCCACTATGTTTTCCTTGTGGCCGAATGCACTAACTCGGATGAAGCCCTCTCCGCAAGGCCCAAACCCTGCTCCGGGAGTTGTGACTACGTGTGCTTGCGAAAGCAGCTTGTCAAAGAATTCCCAAGAGGTCATGCCATTGGGCGCTTTTACCCACAAAAATGGCGCATTTTCTCCGCCATACACCTTAAGGCCGATGTTTTGCAATCCATCGCGGATGATGCGTGCGTTTTCCATGTAGTATCTAATGGTTTCCTTGCACTCTTTTTGCCCTTGTTCTGAAAGCGCGGCGAGCCCGCCTTCTTGTGCAATATTTGATGCGCCATTGAAGAACGTGCACTGCCTGCGGTTCCAAAACGCATTGAGTTTTCCTGCAGGCGCTTCCTCGCATACAAGGGCATTCGGCACAACGGACCATCCAAGGCGCACGCCAGTAAAGCCCGCTGATTTTGAGAAGCTGTTGATTTCAATTGCGCACTCCTTTGCTTCCTCGATTTCATAAATGCTTTTTGGAAGTAAAGG
>JBAZHM010000049.1:0-8650 GCA_041652355.1 Candidatus Micrarchaeia archaeon
ACAAGCCCGATTATTGCAAGCGCAAGCCCCAGCGCAATCAGCGAGTCCACTGAGAAGATGAACCCACGGTGAGAATGGCGTTGTTTCATCCTACTTCCAACCTCATCAGCACTGGCCGTCCGTCGTCCAAGACCGCTAGCCTTTCAAAAACAGTTGCGCGGCTGGTGTTTGCGGGCTTTACGCCAAAAGAATAAATCGGCGTGCCGTCCCCAAGCGCCATGACCTCGATTGAAACATTCAACGCGCCAAGGCCCAGGCCATATTTTATCGCAGTGTAGTTTGTCGAGTTCAGGCTCTCAAGCTTTGCAAGCTTTTGCGAACTCAGCACATTAGGCGAGTACGCAAGCCCGACAGAAGCCACGCCATCATCCGGGATGTCCAAAAGCTCCCAGTTGCCGGGCCTGCCCGGAGTCAGCACAAGCGAGTCCGAAGCTGAAAGCAAGGTGTTTGCAAAGCTTACTTCCGAATCGGCCTGCACGTACTTTTGCGTAAGCTGGTCGCTTGTGCCAAGCATGATGAAAAGAAGCAGCGTGATGAACGTGCCGGACACCATGGCGTCGATTATCCACATCTGGCCACGCGACGCTTCAAGCTGCTTTTTTTTATTCAATCGTGATGTTGCCATAGGAATTCCTTGCTGTTTTTGGCCCTGCTGAAAGGTTGCCGGAAACGGATGATGTAATCATTGGCGATGAGATAACCCGGTCCTCAAGCGTAACAAGCACCGAGTGGCTGATTATGGAAAAATCCCCCTCTATTGATGGGACGCTGATGCTGGTTTGCGAACCGTTGCCTGCAATGTACGCGGCGTTTGACGCCATTGCAACGGACTCGCCTGCAGTCTTTCCCAAAAGCGCTTCCAAAAAATAAAACTGGTTGGTCTGCTGGCCGCCGTAAATCATCGAAAAGACCATGATGTAAAGCACCATCACGGACAGCAGTATCATGAACTCGGACAGCGACTGGCCGCGCGAACGGCTTTTGACTGGTGTGAAAAATGCGCTTTTTGCCATCTGGCTATCTCCAAAATAGAAAGGGAAAGCCGGCTTATTAATTTGGCTTTTACATTTCTAAAAAATCCGGAAGCTTGTTTATGGGCGCTGCGGCTGCAGATATTGATTATTACTAAAGTTATTATATAATAACTTTTATTATAATACACCATGCAATTCCATGATTTCCTTGCAAGCGCTGCGGGGTCGAAAGCAAAGGCAAACATCATTTGCACGCTCGCATGCCTGCCTTCCAAAAAATGGACTGGAAACGCCATTGCAAAAGAGGCGGGCTTTTCCCAGCCGCAGGCGTGCAAGGTGCTTCACGAGCTTGCAAGACAGGGGCTAGTCACCTATGAGCGCAACGGAAGGGCCGAAGTCTGGCAGTTCAACAACAAGCACATTTTTGCACCCGAACTAAGCCACATTTGCCAGCCAAGGCAGGCTCTGGCAGGCACTATTTTCAACTTGATCAGGAAAAAACCCATGCTTTCGCAACTGGATTGCGTAGTATTATACGGAAGCATAGCAAGGGGCGGGGAAACCGCTGAAAGTGATATCGACTTACTAGTGGTTTACCGAAATGATTCCTTCGAAAAACAGGTAAGGGCAGACATCAACTTGGTGGCAGCCAGGATAACTGAAATGACCGGAAATGCACTCTCGCCGATTTATTATTCCGCAAAAGAATTCAAAACTAAGAGAAAAACCGCATTCATAAGCGAAGCTATGACCCAAGGGATAGTAATTTACCAGGATGGAATGACACAGAAATGAGCGAAGACCGGACATCAAAGGTAGACAAGGCAGATTACACCACATATTCGCATAAGGCGGATGAATTCTATGAGGGGATGCTACACAACGAGGCCACTGGACGCAGGCCTGCTCCAGTGCAGTACACTGCGTGATAAGCTCGTGCGACGCAATCGCAGTCAAAATCTTGGGAGAGCGGTCTGCAGGAAAAAGCCACGATGATGCAATCCGGCTGCTTTCAAAGGCAAAACCACCAGGGTACGAAGACAAGCAAAACCAAATCCGCGACATACTCTCACTGAAAAGCAGGGTCGAGTACGGCTCCGACACGCCTTCAAAAGCCCGCGCCGAACTTGCGATAAAACAGGCAACCCGAGTCTACAGGTGGGCAAAGGAAATTGTAAGATTATAAACAACAGATAAGCTGCGCATAAAAAAAACTATTCTCGCGTTACTATCCTTCCCGCCTGGTTCGAATCCCAAGTGTTCGCATCCCGTTACCCAAATAGAATAAGGTAGTCCAGCTAAACCTGTTGGGGAGAAAGTCTGGTTGGTTGTGAAATTTCACCGGAAACTCGGTCTAAAATCCGTTAATAATTGAATTTTTAAGTATAGCTGAAGGATGGGCAGGATGGACAAGGACAAAGCGCTTGTGGTGTTTCAAGATAGGAAAATCAGGAGAATCTGGCACAATGACGAATGGTTTTACTCCGTTGTTGACATCGTCGAAGTCCTCACCGACAGTCCCAACCCTCGCAACTATTGGAGCCTTCTCAAGGCCCGCGAATTGGAACACGGCATCGAGTTGTACACGTTTTGTGTACAACTGAAACTGCCCTCCTCGGACGGAAAATCCTACGGGACGGACTGCGCAAATTCAAGAGCCCTTTTCCGAATAATCCAGTCGATTCCTTCAAAGAAAGCGGAACCGTTCAAGCTGTGGCTCGCCCAACTGGCACAGGAACGAATTGAAGAAATTGAGAATCCCGAACTTGCACAAGACCGAATCAAACACTATTACGAGTTGAAAGGATACCCGAAAGATTGGATAGACAAGCGCTTGCGGGGCATTGCCATCCGGCAAGAACTGACCGAGGAATGGAAAGGACGCGGCGTAGCCGGAACCGATTTTGCCATCCTGACGGATGAAATTACCCACACGCCACTTTCGGAAAAACAGTCAATGAATACAAGCAATTCAAGGGGCTGGAAAAAAAGAACCAGAACCTGCGCGACCACATGACAGACTGGGAATTGCTTCTTACAATGGTAGGGTGAGAAAGCCACAACTGACATCACTGTTGCAAGGGACTCGAAAGGATTCGACCAGTGCGAGGAATCAGCACACGATGGCGGGCAAATCGCAAGCAACACAAGAAAGGAACTCGAAGAGAAAACGGGCAAGTCAATTGTTTCATCAGACAACTTCCTCGGACTTTCTGGCGAGAGGAAAAAGATTGGGAAAAATGAAGGAAAAGAAAAGGAAGAAAAAAACGAAGTAGAAAAGGACGAAAAAGACGAAAAGAAGAAAGAAAAAAACGAAGTAGAAAAGGATGAAAAAGGCGAAAAGAAGGAAGAAAACGAAAAGGAATAATTGACCGAAGAGAAAAAGACAGAAAAAGAAGCAGATAACTTAAGAGAAAAATGGAAATGAAAATTCACCGGAAACACGGCCAAATAACCGATTAATAGCACTGTTTTCAGAATCACTTGACAGGTAAAACTCTTCCCAACATAACCATAGATAAACTACAATAATTCAGGTTATAACCATAATCTTTTAAAAGACGGGCAGGCAGAAAGATATCATGGAACGCGAACGGCTCCTTGCAATACTGCGCGAGTGGAACTACTGGGAACGCGACATCTCAAGCGACGCGGGAGTGCTGCGCGACATTTCAAAAAAAATCATCCCGTTTCTTTCCGAGCGCGAAGCAATCACGCTTTCAGGGCCGCGCCGGGCTGGAAAGTCAACAGTAATGCTCCAACTAGCACAAGAAGCGACGCAACAAGCAGGCGCCAAGTCCGCACTCTACGTCAACTTCGAAGACCCCGGGCTATTGCCAGACCTTTCCCTGCCGCTTTTGGACGACATATACAACACATACCGCGAACGCGTGTACCCGAAAGGCAAGGCATACATATTCCTCGACGAAGTGCAGAACATCGAAGGCTGGGAAAAGTGGCTACGGACGCGTTACGACCAACGCGAGGACGTAAAATTCATCATATCCGGCTCATCCTCGGCGCTCTTAAGCTCCGAACTGTCCTCGTTGCTTACCGGACGCGCAGTCAACTTCGAAGTCACGCCACTTTCCTTTTTGGAATACCTACGCTTTTCCGATTCTTTTGCACCCAAGGGGGGGACCGGCCGCGAAACTGCACAGGCAAAATACCTGCTGGCAGAATACCTGTCATGGGGCGGCTTTCCCGAAATCACGCTCAAGACCAACGCGGAAACAAAAAGAAAGACACTTGAAGCCTATTTTTACGCCACCATAGCAAAAGACGTGGCCCAACGATACGGGATAAGGGACGTGAAGGCCCTTAGCCAAGTTGCTGCGTTCGCACTCTCAAACATAGGACAGGAACTCAGTTACAACTCAATAAAAAACACTCTTGGAATATCGCTTGACAGCGCGCGCGACTACCTTTTTTACCTCGAAAATGCGTTCCTGCTATACTCACTGCCGTACTTTTCAACTTCGCAAAAGGAAACTTTGTACCGCAACAAGAAAATCTACGCCGCAGACACCGGGCTGCGCAACGCAGTATCCAAAAGCATCACCCCCGACTTTGGACGGCTCGCAGAGAACGCTGCGTACCTTAAGCTGGCCGAAACCTGCGGCAACAACATCTTCTACTGGCGGGGCAAGAAGTCGACTTTATCGCAAGAAAGGGCGAGGAAATATTCGCAATAAACGTAAGCTACACCGACGCACCCAAAAGCCGCGAAACCGAAGGGATCCTTGAATTCCTTGATGAGCACAAGAAAATGCAGTCCGCCAAAAAACGCAGGATAAAAACCGCAATAATAACTTCAGACTCTGAAACCCCGGTGGACGGGATAAAAACGATTCCCCTCTGGAAATTCCTGACCAGCCAAGACCCGCTTCTAAGCTTGATACCTGAGGAAAAGATTAGCGCAAAGGAACTTAACCGGCTTAAGAAAATAAAGGCCGAGATGGACTCCGGAAAGTCTGTTCCTTACTCTAAAGACTTGTTCTGATTGCCCGGCTGGTGAAAAAATTGTTTTCAGTCGAACTGGGAAACAAGGCAGTCAAGGCCCTGCGAAAGGCTGATGAAAAGACCCGCGCCAGAGTCCACGAGACAATAGACATACTCTCCATCGAACCAGTCCCAGTAAAGCATTTTGACGTGCGAAAAATATCCGGTTCCGACGGCCATTACCGGATTCGACTTTCAAGCTACCGGCTGAAATACTTTGTTGACTGGGACAACAAGAAAATCCAGATACTTGAATTCGAAAGGCGCGACGAACACACGTACGACTAGAACAGACGTTTTTTGATATTTGGGATAACCAACCCGGACACTACTCCCTCTTGACTACCCTTGTTGTCTCATTCGTGCCCCAAGTGTTCGCATCCCGCACCCAGATTGAATAGGGAATTCAGGTTGAGCCAAGATAAGGGTAATATCCGCTAAGCTTGTTGGGCGAAAGGTTTGATGCTTGACTATTCAGAGAACGTCAAGACGAGCCCAAAAATCCTGCACTACATTCTTTTGCGCGTCATCAAGATGCGCCTGCGCCGCACCCAAGGCGTATTGCCAATCGGACTTCTTGAACCTGCACTGGTCAGAGAATTGCCGAATATTGGCCACATCAATCTCACAATTCCTTAACAGGCCCGCCACGTCCTGGGCGTCCTTCCACAACTTGCTTTGGTAATGGGTTTTGCTTGTCGTTTGCCGCAGCAAATGCGACCTGCCTATAAGCGCCCCGACTTTGTAAAACAAAAGCAAGTCAGGAGTCACTATGTACGCTTCAGCGTTCTTGGCAAACTCGAACATCCGCTTGTTCTTTTCGGCCAACCCCCAAGGGATGACCAGCTTGGTGCCGGTAACGGTCACGAAGCGGTTTGAGGCAACTGCATCAACCATCACGTCCACAGTCATCCCTTCCCTAGTTTTTCTTTCCTTGAAAAACTCGTAATCGAACATCTCGGTTTTTCTCTGGGAAAACCCTCTAGCCGCATAATACGCAACAAGGTTCCGGTGCATTGCAGCCGAACCCGGAAAAACAACATCAATGTCCTTCGACCCTAATCCGTGGTGATAAGCCCACGCAGCCCACCCGCCAACTATAAGGGGCGCGTGCCCGAAAATCTTGTTGAACCACCTGATGAACTCCGCAAGCTCGTCCTTGGTCTGGTCAGTTATTTCCCTTGAGTAGTGCTCTTGCATTTTACAAACCACTTGCTTGTTACTTCCAAGCCTTCCGAATCAGGTTCTCCGCGCCATAGGCGCGGACGCTGCACAACAAGTCTATGACTGTCCGGACCCTATTAGTGACGCGTTTTCCTTTTATCACCGAAAAGTCGTCATCCTGTTTTAAATCGTCTTCGTAAACTTCCACCCGCGTGCTGCCCGGCCGCGCCTTGCCTAGAAAATCAAGTATTTTTTCATTGCCGTAAATGCAGATTGCCGGGTCCCGGAGATAATTGTCATAATATGAAAGTGCGGACGAAAGGCAAAGGCTCGCGCCCAGCTTATGCAGCTCTTCCAAGGCATCCTCGCGGCCAAGGTCAACATCAAACACAAGCTTATGGTCTTCCATCTTCCGGAACATTGCAAACGCGTTCGCCAAGGCTGCTGGCGCAACCACCCGGTAGCCCTTGCTTGACTTTGAGGCAAAACCTCGCGACACCATCCAGTTGACGGTCCGGTTGACGATGCCAAAAGAGACGCCTGCCTTTTTTGGGACCTCGTACTGCCGGAATAGCTCATGCTCCAACGCAAAGCGCACAACACGGTAAGTCTTCGGGCTCGTCAGCTTCATTATCATCACTAGTTGATAATATCAATAAATGTTGATAATTAAATAGGTTGCTTTTGGCTGCGGTTTGTAGTCACGGCCAGGGTTGGAATAATAGTGCTGCTGACCTCGGAAGCAAAAAAAGTGAGTGGGTTTTTGACTGCACTTATTCAAGTTCCCGCAAGCCAAGTGAACCGTCGTTGGTAACCAGCGCGAAAAGAGTATCGCCGAAACGGTTATCCTCGGAGAATTCCTTCGAGTACAATATTTTCTTTATGTACTCCTTGGTCAGCCTTTTCGAGTTTTCAACAGCTGCTTTGGCTGTTTTTCCGTCAATCAGGCCAAGCACAATCGCGTTTGAAACGTCCATGACCGGTTTTGCCACCGGGTCCCTTTGGGGCGTCGCGGAGTACTCGTCCGATATGGGAATGACAAACTCCTCCGAATAGCCTATGAACGCCTTGCAACCATTCTTCACCGCAGCTTCCCCAAGACCCCCTAAGCAGTCGCAAGCGCGGACGTAAGTAGTGGTTTTTGAAAGTGCACCAGCTGAATTCACATCCAACACTGCTGAAAGTTCGTGCCCGCAATAAGTGTCCCGATCCCCATATGCCCGTTCAGGCAAACCAGGCGCGGTTTTACTGCTTCGAGCTTGCCAAGAACAACGCGCCTGTTGACATCCGGGCCCTTTATCTTGACTACGTCCATCCCCCGGTCTTTCGCGTGCCGGATGAGCGGTTCGGACCATTTGGACATGTACGCAGTGCCCAGATCAAAATCAGGCATGGCGACAAGAAACCGGTCCATGAGAATCAGACCAGCGACTGGGATAGTGAGGGCATGTGCCTCAGGTAATTCAACTGCAGCTTGACAATGGTTTTTCCCACGTCCGAATTATTCTTGACTTCCGTTATGAGCTGGCTACGGGTAAAAGTGCCGTGCCCGCCAACAGAAAGCCTGACGTTGGGAGCCATGGCAGACAACCTTGCTATGACCAGGCTTGCCGCAGCATCATCAATCTCTTCGGTATCTAGTTTCATTTGTTTTCACGTCAAATAATTTTCAGGTTTTTCAAGATTTTTAGTATCTGGTCACCGGAGGCTGTGTTTTGGCTTACCTCAAGATACGCCGCGCCCCAAGTAAACGGCTTATCCTCAACAACTACCACTATCTCGTTGCGCAACGGGTTGGGCAGTGCTGCAAACTTGTTGATGAAATCCGCTCTGGCACAATCCAATTCATCACCCATACGAGTCTCTCCCTATTAGATGAGCGCGGCAGTTGAATTTAATACACGAATATAACAACTTTCGACGGACTTATAATTTTGATGTGACCCCGCTTCCGGTGTCAGCGAAAATGACTGGAATAAACCCCCCGGTACCATCGGACTCTACAATCACATATGCTCGCACTATTGCCTCTTTACTACCCTTCCCGTCTGGTTCGTGCCCCAAGTGTTCGCATCTCTTACCCAAATCGAATAAGGTATTCCAGCTGAACCTGTTGGGGAGAAAGTCTGGTTGCTTGTGAAAATCCACCTGTCCGGAGCGTACTTGGCGAGGTTGGAATAATAGTGCTGAGAGATTTCAGAGGCGGAAAGGGCGCGGTTCCAGATGCGGACTTCGTCGAGGGAGCCGTTGAAATATTCTGTGTTTGTCTCCCCTGTTGAAAGCCTTCCGATGCGCAATGGCAAGTTGTTGGTCACAAGGGCGCCTGTGAATGCGGTGCAGTTTGCAAGCACACGGTTCAAGTAAATGCACAAGTGTGAAGTGTTGTAAGTGCCTACCACGTGATACCAAGCGTTGTTTGACATCGTTGCCACGGCACCATATATGCTGGTGGCATTACGCAGGTGGAGAGTGAATTTCGTGCCTTCGGAGTCGCGCGGCATGCGTAAAGA
>JBAZHM010000050.1:0-8562 GCA_041652355.1 Candidatus Micrarchaeia archaeon
GAAAAATCCCCACACGAGGTGGCTAATTGAATAAGCCTACCGTTGGTTTTAGGCACACGATACACGGAGTTGACAGCTGCGACATATACATTATCTGCATCCAAACCAATCCAACAATTATACTCGCCACACCCAGGAATCGATTGATTGCCTAACCTAACCGCTGCAGAAGTGCCGTCTTTCCTTACTTTTTCAATATACGACCCCATAGACGTGCTCAGAATGAAATAAACATATGTGTCATCAATTGCAAGTGCAGATTCTGCAAAAGTTACAGTAGATAGTAACGTCTGCTCGGTTCCGCCGTTAACCGGCATTTTCACAAGTGAAGATGGAGCTGCACCCCAATGCCATTCACTTAATGCGCGACGAATATAATAGACATAATCCGCATCAGCAGTAATTCCCGAACCAGTACTAAAATCAGGGTCAGTATAATCCGCCAACGTAATCACTGCACCATTGCTCAATGAAACGCGTTGTATTGTTGGATCGATAGGACTAGTTAAGAAAAGATAATCTGCATTTGAGCCCATAAACGCCCCCGAATCGGATGCAAAAACAGAAGTTGAACTCCCATCCAATAGAACTTTAGAAATACTTCCAGTAACACGCCCAGTATACGCAGCAGTTCCCCGTATTTGTAGTACACTACCGCGTAAACCTGGAGCTAAATTTGTCAGGCTTCCACCCGAAGTGGTCATCCTATACAAGCCAGGAGCACCGTTTGTGGAATCAGTAATATAATACAAATAACCGCCATTAAGCGAAATTTGCGTCGGGCTCCAACTACTTTCTGTCTCAAGACTAGTAACGCCGGAAGTCAAAGAAATGTCGCGTTGCGGCGCGTTTCCCTGCACCACGTTTGTGAGTGTCACCAGGTTTGAAAGGTAGTTGACTGACCGAATACTTACTGCAATTGAGGGCACAGTCTTTACTTTCGCAGGTATTGACAATGAATAATAACCGTCAGAACCAGACAAAACACTGGCCGCGCCACTTGATGTAGTCTCTGCGACTGAAACGTTCGCTCCGGCAACACCGGCACTCGCACCAGTCTGGACAAAGCCAGTAAGGTGGATTGGCTCAAGAGTTGTCGAGCATAAATGAGATGAATTGCATACTTCAGCAGTTCCACAGTTGGCATCAGTTGTACACGGCGTTGCAGGACAAACGGGTAGGGAGGAATACATACCATCAAGATATCTGGCAATTTGAATAGCATCCGAAGTACCCACGCCAGGATAATTGTCGACATTTCCAACGATAAGTTGATTACCGTCTAAAGTTGCCTGACCGAGACCCATACCATTCAATCATCTTGGTATCAAAAGCAGTACAAGGTGCAGCACACACACCCGTGGTTTGAGAAAGATACCCATCACGGGTTACGTCCCCATACCCGTTTGGGAACGGAACTGCAACAGCATAGCACGGAGCACGCTTTGTCCCAGCGGGAAGATTAGTACAAACACGAGTTGTTGGGTGGCAATACTTTCCAACTGCACAAACGGAGTCGGAAGGACAGCCATTCAATACAAGAGTAATGGCGCCTGCAGCATCGGTCCGGCTTGTACGCGCAGTAACGCTTGCAGTACCTGAAGTATAAGAAGCCATACTTGCAGAGACAGTAACCGCCGCGCTCGAAGCATACATAGGAACAATTAACGAATAAGCTCCGCCCGCACCAGTGAGTCCATCAGCCTTACCGGAATATGCAGTTGCTGCAATCGAAACAGCTGCGCCGACAAGGCCCGAACCTGAAGCTAAAACATTACCAGTTATAGTTGCGGATGCAAACCCGGGGTTTGCGCACGTCCCAGCATTGCATACATAAGCTTCGCAACAGCCGGAACCACAAGCGTCACCTAAATTTTGGCACGGAGTTGGAATAATGCATTTTCCACTGCTGCAGGCAGCATCACCAGAGCAACACTTATCAGTAAGCGTGCAAGACGAACCGGTTTCGATGCACATCTTTGTCAAGGCAAAATTCGTTCCAGTAATAGTTTGACCGGCATTAAGTGTCGCGCTTAAGGAACCCGGAATGTATCCGTTTGCTAACGCGTTGACAGTGACAGGCCCGCTAGATAATTTCATCGTAATAGGGGAAATCGAATACGACCCACCACCGATAGAGGTAGCTGATGCAGCTCCGGAAACGGAGTTGTCGCTAATTGAAACCGAGGCACCAACAAGGCCAGTTCCGCCAGACGTCACACTGCCGGAAACACCAGAATTTGGAATTGGAGTAGGTGTCGCAGTAGGCGTAGCTGTTGGAGTCGGGGTTGGCGTTACGCAATAGTTATTGACGCAATCATGTCCAGCCGGGCAGTCCGGGTTGTGGTACGTGCAGCCGTTTGGCTTGGGAGTGGGATTTATAGGGCAATTACCAGGAATTGAAGTGCACGTCATTGAACCGGATGTGCCGGTGCACTCAGAACAAACGCCGCACAGAGGATTTCCATGCTCACATCCTTCCTCCACAACAACGGGAAATGGGTAGCACACGTTGTTAGACTTGCAGAAGAAACCTTTTGGGCATGAAGGATTTGAATTGTTACAACCGTTGGGAGTTATGTTTGCCGGTAGTCCGCACGTACCAGAAACACAGCTCTTGCCATCGCGGCAAGACGGGTTGCTCCAGACACATCCTTCTGGAGACTCGGAGGTAATACGGACGCTTGAAAGCAGGTCCTTTACTGAACCCTTGACATAATCAGTATAGTCGCCAGTTGACTCGTTCAAAGTGTTGTTCGCGCCTTGTGCCGAGCTTTGCACCATCACAATGACAACAACAGCAACAAGAACTGTTCCGCCAAGCATCAGAAGATACTCAAAAGCCCCTTGACCACGAGTACGAAAAGACACAGAATAAAACCTTTGAAGAAACGCGCACAAACCGGCTTTTCTCCTATGAGATTGTTGGGCAAAAGCGCCTCTTAACGCTTTGCGTTTTCTTGGATGAACGCAGGCAAAGAAAATTACGCACAGTTTGCACGGTGGCTGGACTGCATTGAGGAGCCGGAAGCAGGACGGGTGGCGGTTGCGGCGATTGCTTAGAAGAAAAAAGGAAACCTCTTTTCAGAAGAAGCTGAGAGAACCTACGTCTTGGCACAGCGGAACCCGAACTTCGTGCCCGGGCCCGAAGGCGCGAAGTACAAGTTCAAGGCAAAGGCGCCAGCGTAGGTCCCCTCGGCGTAGCCCCCGCCGCGGAGGAACGCGTGAACAGGTTTATTAAATATTGTATCATCCGGGTCAGAAAACAAACGTCCAACACCATATGTATAATTCCAAGACGAGTTCGGCAAACGCGTCCAGTTCGCACTCATAAAATTCGAAACATCAGAATACTCAACCCAACCAGTGCAAGGAACCGGCATCGTCCCATCACTGCAAGCACTACTAGTGATTATATCATTAGTCCACTCCCACACATTACCGGACAAGTCCCAAACCACTTCGTTGTTGGATAGAGTAAACGTACGCCTCTGCTCCTTGCCAGAATCCGTGCCAGCGAATGGACAAGAGAAACCGTTATTGGCAGTGTTCCCGGTGCCGCTATAAGGGTCGATGTCAGTGGAAGCAGCCAAAGCGCTTGCCGGATTATTATCCATGTGACCGCCGTAAAGGCAACCACTACCTACAACATTATTTTGCCAATTTACAGCAACGCTTGCAACATTCGAAGCAACGGCCATCCACTCGCTGTCGCGAATTAAATGATATCCTGAACCAAGAGCGGAACACGTGGCGGCAGCATCAATCTGGCTGATTAAAATCCACGGCGCCAAATCAGCTTGCGAAGTCGGCCGGCTATCCACTTTCTTAGCCTCGTATTTCATCATGCAGAAATCGGACAAGGCATACAAATCCCTTTGAACCGGGCCAGTAGCTGGAACATCCACATATACTGGCGAGTTTCCAGGCACCGCCACCCAACCTGCCCCACACGAGCCCTTCGCCTTTTGTTCAGCGCGTGACACTTGAACAGCATAAGCGCCAGATAACAAGCCAGAAAACGAATACGCGCCCGAAGCACCTACAAAAGCGGTCTTCGACCAACCAGGAGTCGAATTGGTGATGCTTACAACTGTGCCCACAGCAGCATAGGCGAATGGACTGACATCACCATTCCAAACTTTTCCACTGACTGAAGAAGTAACATAACACTTACCTGCATTGCATTTTTCACTTGTACCACAGTCTTCATCAGACATGCACGACTTTGCAGGACAGACCCCTAGAGTAGAATACATACCAAGAGTATAACGTTCAATTGTAATAGCATCAGCATTTCGGATCTCGCCATCGTTATCGACATCTGCAAGGGCAGGTCGGTCACCGGTTAATGACGGCGCTTGACCCATAAGATACCAAACAATATAATTAGCATCCCGTGTTTCACAAGGAGCAGCACAACTGACGGTGTTAGAAGTACCATTTACGTATCCATCCCGATTGACATCCCCATACCCATTCGGGAAATCCACAGCCGGGTTGTAACACGGAGCACGCTTTGCTCCAGCAGGAAGAACAGTACACCTCATAGTCGAAGGTTTGCAGTATTCATTAGCCGGACAGCTTGAATCAGACGAACACAACGAGTATTCTGAATTGCAAATAGAAAAATTGGTAATCATTCCACTCTCGTACTTTAAAATATCAATGGCGTCATCAATATCAGCTGTCGCCATCGGCACGGTGACGTTGGCAAGAATTAATTGTTGCGCATTAAGTTCAAATAAGTCCGCCTCATAACCAAGTATTATCATAGCATCCGAACAGTTGACTTTATTTTCAACGGGACATGAAGCATTGATATACCCGCTCCTATCCACATCCCCATACCCATTCGGGAAGGGCACTCCCGCGGCATAACACGGAGCGCGCTTTGTTCCAGCTGGAAGAACAGTACATTTCATTGTTGAAGGCTTGCAGTAATAACCAGCTGAACAAGAAGCATCAGTTGTGCACGGCGTTGCAGAACAGACGCCAAAGTTTGATAATACATTATTGAAATACCAAGCAATAGCTGTAGCATCAGCGGTCTCAATGAGACCATTGTTATCGACATCTGCTAGTGCACGCTGATTCTCAGTTAAAACCACATTATAGGCAGGCACTTCAGAATGAGCAACTAATTGGACATCATCAACAGTGCAAGAAGCATCTGATTTACATGCGACGGTTCCGGTTGCATTAACATATCCATCCTGGTTCACATCCCCATACCCATTCGGGAAATCTACAGTCGAAGCATAGCAAGGAGCACGCTTTGTATTAGCTGGAAGAGTAGTACAAACACGCGTCGAGGGCTTGCAGTATTTTCCAGCCGCGCACTCGGAGTCAGAAGAGCATCCCGACCTGCAAACATTCGAACTGTCACAAGTCAAACCTTCGCAACACGCAGTAGACGCACACGAAGCACCCGCAGAAATACACACTTGTGGCGGAGAAACGCATAATTGTGACGCGCTGCAGCTTAACTCGCTGCAACAAGGGCTAACCGCACAGGAATAGCCAGACTGCACACAAGGCGTTCCACAAAAGCCAGCCTTACAAGACAAGCCATCGCAACACTCGCCAGTTGCAGAACAGGACAAACCAGATGCCTTGCACGGACCTGGGGTTACAACAACAGTTGTTGGCTCTGGAGTAGGAGTCGGTGTTGGCGCTACACAATAATTATCAGTGCAAGTGAATGTAGCCGGGCAAGCGGGGTTGTTATTTGCGCAGCCGTTTGGTATTGGAGTCGGGTTTGGAAGTGGTGGGCACCCGGAAATCGGATCGCAGGTGTTGGTTCCAGTGTTGCACCGCTCACAAACGTTACAAACTGGGTTTCCATAGTTGCATCCAGGGGACACTGTTGGCACGACTACTGGGATTTTGTGGCACTCGTTGGATGAACAGTAATAGTCTGCAGGACAGGAAGGATTCTTGAAGTCACAGCCATTTGGAATGCCATTAGCGGGAGTTTCGCAGGAATTTGTATTCACATTGCATTTTTCTGTACCTGAACACGCAGGATTGCTATAGACACAACCACGCGGAGTCTCGCCTGGCGCAGTATAGGAATGCTGGATGGTATTAAGAGATGCTAAATAGCTGTGAGAAGTGTCAGAAATAGTAGTGTTAGCATTCGCAGAAGTCTGTGAGGTTACCATCAGCACGACAACTGCAACAAGCACGCTGCCGCCAATCAAAAGAAGATACTCGAATGCGCCTTGGGCTTTCCTGGACATGGAACTAAACACCGAAAAGATTACGGCGTAGAGAATTTAAACGGCATACAAAAGGAAGGTAAACACCAAGTCATCCAATTAGCGAGCAAGTAATATCAACTATGCAGCCTTTTGCATCGCGAACAGGATAGAATGCGTAGTCTGGCTTTGCCCTGCATGCAGAAACCGCATCGGCAAACTTTGCAGCAGAACCGCATCCTGAAAGCTGCAGCTGCTCAAGCTCCGAAACAACCAGCGTACGCTCCAAACTGCAAGTGTAGCTGGAAATGCATTTTGAGGAGTCCAGCGCAGGCATCATTGTACCGTCAGAATCACAGCCAGCAGAAGCAATCGGGGCTATTTTGGAGCATCGCAGGCCTTCGATGCATTGCGAGGCAAACAAAACATCCGGAAGCGAGTTGCTGTTGCTTAGCAGTGAAGCTTCAAGCCCTCCAAACCCGTAAAGGTGCACAACATATGGGAGGCCGTAATCTTTTGGGCTTGCCACGCAAACAGTAAGGTTATCCTGCGCGCCAGCAGCCTCAAGCAAATATTCCATACACGGAATGGAATAAGCAGCACTAGCCCCAACAAAGCGTACTTGCAGGCTTGCATAATGCGTACCGAAAAGCCACACGTTTGAAATGCTCACGGGAAAGGCCGAGCTTGAATAGTCAATGTTGAAATTCCTGCCAGCCTGTGCAAACGCTGAATTTAAAGTCAGTGCAAAGTCAACGTCCGAAAAACTTGACTGTGCATTCTGGTTCAGCAACTGCTGCGAAAACGGAAAAGACCATGCAATAAAACCGTCTTTAGGGTAGATGGTAATCTTTTTCCATTCGTTCGCACCGCTTGGTGATTCAAGCCGGGCAACGCCAGTAAAAGCAGTTAAGGGACTGCAGAAGGCGGTGCAATCCGTCCCGCAGGTAGTTGAATTGGATATCCATAATTGAGCAGCAGCATGCTTGCCAATGCCTTTGAGCGAGTAGTTCAAAAAGATTGGCTTAAAATCAACAGGCACTACCGAAGGCCGAGCGGATTGGTTTGCATCACCTGCGAAAGGAAGTGCTGATGGGGATGGGCTTGCTTGTTGTGCTACAGGCGATGGGCTTGCGGTAGCAGAAGGCAAAGAGGACGGGTTTGCGCTTGGAATAGCTTGGGGGGAAGATGAAGAAAGCATAGATGCAACAATATTCCAAGGCTGCAGCCACAATAGGAGCGCTGCAAAAAGTAGCACGCCAAGAACTGCCAATGCAATCTTTTGTATATCGTCCATATCTGCTTTTTACACTTCCTTTGCTTCAATTTTCATTGCAGACCTGCTTTTTGCACACTATTTCAACCACACCAATCAGCTGCACGTGCATTGGTATCTTGGTGTAAAGCATGTGCTCCACCGCTCTCTAGTATATGATTCCCTATAGGCATAGCCATACGGGTCGCTTGCGCCCATGCCCACTACGCCGTTGTTTGCCAAATTACAATAAATCTTATTGTTCGGATTCCAATACGCGCCATATTTAGAACAGGTGATCTCCACCCAGCGGCAGTCGACTAACTTTGTTGCTGAACATGACGCGGCGATTCCGCTATTGGACCCGCTGCAAGTCCAAGCCCAAGGTCCGCTGCCTGTAACGCTTGAAGCAGTGCCTGCAGTGCATAAGTTCGTAGTCGGGGCAGAAGGCAAGCTCGCACCATTTGACGAACCGCAGGCACCGTTAACCGCTTTGTTGGCAGAACAACTACTAGTCGTGTGCATCCCGCCGTTCGCGCCGGCACAAGTCCAAGTCCAAGGACCGGAACCGGACACTGAAGACGCGGTGCCCGCGCTGCAAAGGTCGGCGGACGGGGCGGAATAGAAGTTCGCACCACTACTCGAACCGCAAACACCAATCACAATGTTTGCAGTGCAGCTTGCAGTACTACCACCATTCAAGCCGGCACAGCTCCAAGTCCAAGGACCGGAACCTGAAACGGACGAAGCAGAACCAGCAGAACAAATGCTAACCCCAGTCGGGAACGAGTACAAGTTCTGCCCATTCACACCCGACGAGCACACGCCATTAACCTTCAACGGAGCAGTGCACGTTGGCGAAGTTGACCCGCCATTCAAACCCGAACAAGTCCAAGTCCATGGTCCACTGCCAGAAACTGAAGAAGCCGAACCAGAATTGCAGAAATTAGAAGTCGGCGCAGTATACGTATTCACAGTTGCAGAACCACAAGTACCATCAACTTTCATCAAAACCCTGCAATTCGCAGAAGAACCGCCATTCAAACCGCTGCAAGTCCAAGACCACGGACCCGAGCCACTAAAACCAGTCACAGTACCCGCATC
>JBAZHM010000051.1:0-8537 GCA_041652355.1 Candidatus Micrarchaeia archaeon
GGCGCTCGACTACCTTGCGCACTTTTCCGAGCCTGCTGTGCCAATTGAGGACTACTACGAAAAAGTATCTGACGAGCACATGCTCAAGATTGCAACTGACCTTGCAATCAAAGGCGAAGAGAAGGCTTTGAAGATTATGAAAGACCACAGCGTGGTGAAAAAAATCGGCGAGCACGCGCTTTTGATTGTGGCAGACATGTCCAAGGCAACTTCCAAAACATCGTACCCTCCCAAAGGCAGGGCACTAAACCTGGTTCAGGACTATTACTGCAACCGCTCGCCTGACAAGGCAATTGTGTCAATGGGATACTCCGATGACTCAATTAGCATGCGCGCAAACAGCCTAGCACGAGAAACCGGTTTTGATACAAACCCAATCATCGCAAAGCTCAAAGAAGAGCTGCCGCACGCAATCAGAAGCGGCGGCGGGCACTCTGCTGCTGCTAATGTGCGTGTTGAGATTGAATTTGGGGAAAGCGTGCGCAAAAGGATGGAAGAGCTGATTGCGCAGGCACTTGAAAAGAATTAAGAAAAAAAGTTGGCACTTAGCTGTTTATCGTCGCAGAGTCGCCTGCATTTTCGTCTGCAGTAAGAGGCGCTGACGCGGTTCCTGCGGTTGCTGGTGTGGATTTTGCATCAGCCGCTTTCTTTTCTGCCGCAGATTTTCCTGCCAAAACGGCTGAAGGCTTTGCAACAACTGCACCGCGGACTTTTTCACCGATTTCATTGCGTGCATAAAAGAGTGCAACTATTGCAGCACCCAAAAGAAGCGCGATTATGTAGGACATGCTCGACCCCACTGATTTTGTAAAGAACCCGGTGATTCCGCCTTCCGAAACCGTGCTGAGTGTGACTGGCCTCTGCCGCAGCACGCGGCCCGAGCTTGAGCGGATTACAAGAACGCCCGCAACCTCGCCTTGCGCGTCACTTGGCGCGGTGACAATAATGGTAAAGTTTGCAGAAGCGCCGGGTGCAACGTTCTGCGGAGACTGTTCTTGCGTCACTACAAAACCTGCAGGCAAGCCTTCGATAGTTGCAACCACCCCGAGCAGTTCCTCGTCTGAGGGGTTGTGGAAGTTTTCCACTACTGAAAACGTGCGGGTCCCTGAAGAAACTACGTCCTTGGTTTTTTCGCAGAAAGGAACAACAATGCTTGTTCGCACAGTTTGGCTGAATTGCTTTTGGTCCTTTCCGCTTACGCGGTCGCCGGTGACTGTAACGTCAACGTCCTGTGTAACTTTGAGCTTGGTTGCATTCACAACAACAGAAAAGCTTGCGGATGCTCCGGGCGAGAGTGTCAGCTTTTGCGGAGAGACTTTTGCTGCATCAGTGCCGGGCTGTGCATAAAATGTGTTTTCAAACGCTCCGGTGTTTTCAATTTTTACAGAATAGGCAACCTCGCTGGCACATTGCACTGCGCTTTCTTTGGACGGCGCGGATACGCCTGCGCTTGCGGTTTCATAAACAATAAAGCAAGCATAGGAACGGTCTATGGCCAAACCACGGCGAGAAGCCACTATAGATAGGCATTGCTCGCCTGAAACAGTGGACTTGGGATTGATTGAAAGCCCCACGGATTTTTTCTGCCCGCTTTCAAGCCCGATTGCAGTTTCGTAAAGCTTTGCTGAAAGCTCGGAAACAGCGCCTTCAAGCGAAAGGTCAATTGTTACAGCAGTAGCTTGGTTTACAAAAAGTACCTCTGTTTCTAAGCTGTCCCCTGCTGAAAGGTAATACACTTCCTTTGCAAATGAAATGCCAAGCGAAATGTCAGAAGGCTCGTATGACTCCTCAAAATAAACATTGGAAATAAGCGGCTGGCCGCATCCGGTCCCTATGCAGCGAGGCGTTGCGGGCGCGTAATTTTCAACTGCGGGAAGGTGCTGCTCTACCCAGGTTGTGCATCCGGTGCAGGGGCCTACTATCATGCGAACGGTCTTTTGGAAGTTCTGGCACGAATTAAGTGTTGAGCTGTTGCGGCAAAGCTGGAAGTATATGATTACATCCTCGTCGCCTTTGAAGCACTGGCTGGAATAAACGTCTATGCGCGAGCCGCGGCTTTGGTAAGCAGGAAGCCTTTGGATTGGGGAAAGAATGCTGCCGTAAAGCTTTCCGAAATTTGCGCTGATGGAAAGGTTTGCATCGCTGCCTTCGGTGTCTTCTGCATACGCGTAAATTGAGCCGCGCGAGCATGAAGTCATTTGGATTGTGGAAAAGTCCGTTGCCACATTTGCAGCAAATGCTAGAGGCACAAAAAGCAGGATTGCCGATATTGCAAGCGCAACTGCGCGGCCAGACAACATCCAAAAATCACCTATAAATATACGTTACTACTAATTAGTAACAACATGATATTTAAACCCCTCTTTTGTTACCATTGCCCAGTAAATACATATAAACATTGGCTTGCACTATAAATGCCTGCAAGGTAGATTCAACCTGCTATGCACCACGGGTGCTTTGTTACTAATGACCGATGAAAACAACCCGGATAGGTTTAAAAGCGTTCGAAATCTCAAACTTTCTGACATGGTAAGGCAGAACGCCGACGCTCTTAATCACTTGAGGCAGCTCGGACTAAACCAATACGAAGCACAGGCTTTCCTAGCACTGTCGCTGTCCGGGCACGGTACCGCAGGAGAGCTTGCAGAAAATGCAGAGCTCCCCAGGCCGCGCGTTTATGACGTTCTTGACAAGCTTCAGGAAAAAGGCTTTGTGGTAATGAAACCAGGAAGGCCAGTACGCTACGCATCACTTCCGCTTGGCGAAGCAATAAAGACGCTCAAGAACCACAAGCAGACTGAACTTGCGCAGGAAATGACACAGATTGACGAGATTTCTGAAAAACTTGCATCCAAGCTCAAGGCAACAACCAAGTCAACTTCCGCAAAGTTTGAGCCCGACTCGCACGTGTGGACGCTAAAAGGCCGCGAATCCATTTACTCCAAGCTAGCAAGCATGGTAAACGAAGCATCCGAACGCGTCATAGTATCAAGCGACCCTGCAGGCGTTGCATCCAAGCTCAAGGCACACCTTGCGGAATTCGAGGCTGCAAAAAAGCGCGGAGTCCACGTTTCTTTCGTATCGCCAGTTTCCGACAACAAGGAACTTTCCGCTGACCTTGCAAGCATCTCAAACCGCGTGGTATCCAAAAAAATGCCAACACGCATGGTGCTTGCAGACGACCAGGCTTTGATGTTCCTTACAGGCGACAACACACACCCCGAAGAAGAAATCGGATTGTGGGTAAAAAGCCCGCACCTTTCGCAGACGCTTGAGAACTCGCTGGGACTGCCGGCGCTGAAGGCGAAGGCCTAGACATATTCTGACAAATCGATATTACGATATTTTTTGTCCTCAGCGACAGGCATGTTCGGTTTAAGAGAAAGCCACCTGATCCATTCCGCTACGGAATAATACTTTTCCCGGCCATCGGTTCGGATTAGGTATATGCACGAGGCATCCTTAAGCGTGGCAAGATATTTCGACACGTTCTGTGGCTTCTTTTTCAGAGATGCCGCTAGTCCAGTATTAGTGCTCTCACCCTGCTTGAGCATCTCCATCAGCACTTCTCCCTCAGTAGGGGTTATCTTCTGACTAAACCGCTTTTGGGAAATTTCGTAAAGCACCGAACGAAGCACTTCATCCGTAAGTTGGATTGGCTTCTCTCCAGTCACCTCACGAACAGCAGTGGAAAGACTGTTGAGTATTGCCCTCAAATCGCCAGTATGTAGATGATATAACGTTTCTATTGCTTCGTCAGTAGTCATATCCACAGATTTCATTTCTTGAATGGCTGCACCAACTACCCGTTTATGGACTATTGACTTGACATCAACTAAAGACAGCGACGAAAGCGGAATTGGCGTGTCAGTCAATATGCTGGCCACTCTTGGAAGCGAAGTGATGACAGCAGTAGTTATCGCACTGCCCACAAACACGAAGTGAACATTGGGCGTCTGGAGTACATCACGAATTCGGTTAAAAAGTCGCTTCAGCTTTTCTTCCTCTTCATCGAAAGAATCCAGATTATTATAGTGTATTATGACTTCACGATAGCCGCTTGAAATAAGAGCGGCAATGACTTCTTCAAACAAATTAGTCAAGTAATCCGCGCTCAACTCTGGGCGGTTAATAGTCCGACTCTTGCTTATGCCTCCACCTACAATCCCAACGGTTGCGGAATATCCGACGTCCTCTTTTTCATAAGCGTCCAAGATTACCTTGAGCTTGTCTATTTGTTTTCGTACCTGCAAAGAAGGCTTTTCGTCCTTGATGAGGCTGGCATAAATTGCAGATAACGTATTGATTAGAAAATCATCAACTTGCCAGTCTGCATCTGCCTTTATTTCCTTGAAAGGAGTGAAAAAGCCCTTTTCCAACGCCTTGCTACGGACAATGTTCACAAGCGTAGTCTTGCCAACTCCGGGTCGGCCGAAGACTATGGAACGCGAACCCCCCGTGGATCGGAAAATCTTCTCAAGGCGCTTAACCTCCTCTGCCCGGCCAGTAAAACTTTCCGGCAAGACTAACCCACCCTTGACAAGAATAGGGCTCGTAGTGAACGGGTCTGTCCTAAGGCCATAAACTTCCCATATCGAACCGAAGTCGTCAGTCATCAAGACACACCAATACTAATATCACTATAATACAATTAGATATTATAATACTAAAACATATTATAATAGAAAAGAATATAACTATTTGTAAAATAGTAATATCCTTGTAATACAAAAACGTATTACAATACCCGAATACGTTTAGGCTGCGTGTTATGCGAACAAATCGTCAACGCTTTTTGCCCGGAAAAGACGCGTTTCCCCGTTGGCGATGCGCTTTTCCATCCGGTCGAATTCTGCGATGTCTGCCTCAAGTTCAGTCATAAAAATAGACCCTGTTTTGGAAAATAATAGGACGGACTTGAAAAATTAAGAAAAATAATTTTAAAAAAAAGAAGATTAAAGAAAAAGAAATGTGGGAAGAAAAACCTAAAGAACCTAAGCAGTCGCCGGCTCTTCTTCTGCCTTCTCTTCAACTGCAACTTCTGGAGCTGCAGTTTCTTCGCTGGTGATTACCTTTGGAGCCTTCTCAGAGTCCTTTCCGGGGAGTGCGACAACATCTTCGGTGTCGAAATCTTCCTTCAAAGTTGTCTTGCTGATTTCAACGCGGCGGATGCTTGCGCGCTTGCGCAGTATTCCGGTAAGCTCCATTGCAATCTTGCCATAGACAACGTCGTGGACGATGTCGCCAAGTTCGGTCTTCTTTGCACGTTCGGTAAGCGAGTCTATGACCAGCTTGCGCATGTCAGTCTTGAGCGAGTTGGAGCAGAGGTTGTTTGTGACAACAACTACCTTGACGCGAAGCTCGGAAGAGTCTGCTGCCTTTACAGTGAACACCAAGTTGATTACGTCACGGCGCCTGCGCACAAGGGTGCGGAGGTACTCGCGTGATACCTGGTGGCCGATGAACTTGGTATAGGCAGTCTTGCCCTTTACCTCAAAGACCCGGAGCTTGACCGCATAATACATGTGGCCGATGTCCTGGGTAATGTCTTTCAAGGGCACGATTATGATGCGGTTTATGATGTGTTCGTCATCAAGTGCAGGAACCTGCCCAATTTCCTTTTCGGAGAGGAACTTTGGCGCCATGAGCTTGTACCAGCTCTTTGCCTTGAATGAGTCTACGAGTTTCTTTGCAACTGCCATCTAAAAATTCACCAATTTACTTGACAAGCAACTCTGCCTTCTCTGGGTCGTACTTCCAGTCTGCCGGAAGCTTGTTGCCGCGATAATATTTCACGAGGCGCTTGATTTTTGCCTCCACGTGAGAAAGCTTCTGAGTGTTGTGAGTGTCCTTTTTGTTTGCCTTGAGGTGCTTGTGCATTCCAACCGCGCGCCTAATCAGGGACATCAAGTCCGCAGGGTACTTCGGTGCGGAACCCTTCTCTTCCATAATCTTTGCCACGCGCTTGCCAGTCATTACCTTTGCAGATGGGATTCCATACTGGTCACGCAAAACCTGGCCGATTGCAGCAGGAGACTTTCCCTCTCTTGCAAGCTTGTCTACAAGCGAGGTAATTTCGTCAGCTGAAAGCTTGACCCAAGTGGGCACTGCCTTTACTGCCGGTTTTCTTGACTTAGATGCCCCGCGCTTGCGGGTATGAAGCCTTGCCATTCAAAACGCAACTCCTAAGAATATTGTAAAAGCCGTTTAAGGGCTGAAATTTGCCTTTAAAAGCCGTAACAGGCAAACGGACAAAGTTGTCCCTTGCTTGTGGAATTCTTTTAGCCAGCCAAGGGATTTAAAGGTGACGGGGAAAGGGGAATTGCCCTCCCTTGCCAGTAAATGCATTTACTCTATCTCCACCTTGAGCCCTTCCGCATTAGGCACTACAATCGCCTCGATGAGGGCGATCTTTCCAACGGCCTTCAGCTCGGACTCGTAGTCTGAAAGCTCGCGGATTTCGGCCTCGCTGCCTGAGACTTTGACCCTTGCAAGCGGCTCGTTGAGCGCCATCGCCTTTCCTGCCTTGAACTTGCGTACCTCGGTAAGCACAAAGTGCATCCGTTCAACCACCTGCTCAGCGGAGTCGTTCTCCATCTCAACAGCCGGCTTTGGCCACGGCGCCTGGTGGATGCTTTGCACGCCCTCTTCGGATTCTTCCTTTTCAAACCCCATTCCCAGGTATATTGCCTCGGAAACGTACGGTGAGATTGGCGCGTTGAGCTTAAGGCAAGTTGAAAGAACCTCGTGCAACGCGTATTGCGCTGCTTTCTTGCTGCGAGCGTCCTCTCCGTAAATGCGGTGCTTGACATCTTCCAAATAATTGTCACAGAAGTCGTGCCAGAAGAACGACTGCAGCGCAATTATTGCACCATAGTAGTCATACTGGTTCATTGAATCAGTGCATTTTTTGACTAGCTTTGCAAGTTTGCTCAATATCCACTTGTCAGTTACAAATAATCCGAGTTCCTCTCCCACCTTCTTTGACTGCCCTTCTGCAACCTGGGTGAGCGCCTCGCCGTGGTCGTATCCTTCTAATGCCATTTCCACGAACTTTGAAGCATTCCACATCTTGTTCAAAAACGACTGGGCGTAGTTTACATCCTTCCAAGAAAACACGATGTCCTTTCCGGTGCTTCCTGAAAGCGCAATCCACTGCCGGAGCGCGTCGACCCCGGTTTTTGCGATGACTTCCTTTGCCTCGACATAATTGCCAAGCGACTTGGACATCTTCTTTCCATCCGCGCCGCACACCATGCCATTCACAAGAACATCCTTCCAGGGCTTGTCTCCTGTTAGCGCGAGCGAACGGTAGGTAGAGTAGAACGCCCACGTGCGGATGATGTCGTTGCCCTGCGGCCTCAATGCAGTTGGGAAGAGCTTCTTGAACATCTCCTCATTGTCGGGCCAGCCGCAAATGATTAGGGGAGTGATGCTTGAGTCTACCCAGCCATCACAAATGCTTTTTTCTCCAATCAACGCTCCGCCGCACTCGCAATGCGCAACCGGCGGCTTGTCCTTTGCCGGGTCAACTGGGAGCTTCTTTTCATCATACGTGTAAGTCTTTCCGCACTTTTCACAATACCAGAATGGCAGTGGAATTCCGAACACCCGTTGCCGGGAAATGCACCAGTCCCACTCCAACCCGTCCACCCAGTCGATAAGCATCTGCTGTGTGTATGCGGGAGTCCAGGACATTTGGTGGGATGCTGCCTTGATTTTATCCTCATACCCTTTGAGCTTTGCAAACCATTGTGTTGAGCGCAAGAACTCGATTGGCTTTTTGCACCTGTCGTGAATCTTGAGCACCTGGTCAGTAGGCCTCTGCTCTACAAGAACGCCTTCTTCCTTGAGTGCGGTGATTACTTTTTCCTTTGCGTCGCGAAGCTGTATTCCGTCAAATTTTCCGCTGTTTTTAATGAAACCCGCTCCGTCGCACGCGTCAATTATTGCAAGGTGGTGCCTGTAGGCCCAAATCACGTCCTGCTTGTCTCCAAAAGTGCACACCATGACTGCGCCGCTTCCAAAAGTCTTGTCAACATCCAAGTCTGCGATGATTGGCACTGCTTTGTTGTAAATGGGAACGATTGCCTTGCTTCCAACTAATTTTTCGTACCGCTCGTCATATGGGTTGACCATTACTGCAACGCAGGCGTGCAGCAATTCGGGGCGGGTGGTTGCAATCAACAGCTTGTCTTTTGTCCCTTCAAGCCCGAAGTGCAGGTAGTTGAGCATCGCTTTGTTTGGCAAGTCTTCCGCTTCTGCTTTTGTGATTGCACTTCGGCAGTACGGACACCACAGCACGGGGTGCTCCTGGCGATAAACAAAACCTTCCTTGAACATGCGCACAAGCGAAACCTGCACCTTGCGGTGATACTCAGGGTCAATAGTATAGTATTCGTGCGCCCAGTCGATGGAGTACGCCATCTGCTTCATCTGCACTTTCATGGATGCAATGTTGCTGTGAGTAAACTCCAGGCACTTTTGGCGGAACTCCTCACGCGGCAAACCTTTTCCGAATTTTTTCTCCACCTTGG
>JBAZHM010000052.1:0-8499 GCA_041652355.1 Candidatus Micrarchaeia archaeon
CTTCCTATTGTGCCTATGGATATTGCGGTGAGTTTGGATGCAAGAAGGTATTCAAGGGAAGCGACATTGGCCGTAAACACCTTGTCATTCGGCAGTTTTACCTGACTGTAGGCGCCCTTTGGCGGGACGATGCTTGTGACGTCTATCTTGGTTTCAACCTTAGTCTTTGTTGCCTTGTAGTAGTGAAAGATGGCTGATGTCCCGTTGTCTTTGACCGTGTATTCCCCTGCCAGCGGGGTTATGATTTTTCCGTCGTCGTCAGCACAGCAGATGTCAAGGTCAAAAGAAAGGCGTAATGGCTTGGGTAGCTGTGCTTGGACTGCGCTACCGCCGATGAAGACAACCAATTTTCCTTGTTTACTGGCTGCTTCGGATATAATTCGCAGCGTATCGAAAACTTGGTCGTGTCTTTTTTTGAAGTCCTTGTTCATTGTCGTCATTGTTGTTGGGCCTCTTCTATTGCCCTTGCAATAAGCGCGCCGGTTTCCTCGTATTTTTTCCGCATCACGTTTTCTAGTTGAATTGTCTGGATGGGCGTCCTCTGTTTAACCTGTCGTTGATCTTCTTTCAGAATTAAGTAGCAAAGATAGTCTACCAACCAGCCTTGGTAGTTCCTTTGCGCGTATGTCCTCAGCACGGCTATTTCCGTTTCTTTCTGGCGCATCAGCCACGCCAAGGCGGTTACCGCTTCTTCGGGCGATATCGGAAGGTGGCCCCGCAGTGAGTAGGTAGTCAGTTCAGCTGCGCGGTACTCCAAATCAACGGTCTTGAGGTTTTCAGGACATCCTTCCATGGTCAGTTCCAGCTTTTCAGGGATGTTTTTAGGCATCAGGACTACGATGTTCCTGATTTCATCGCTTTTTGCCTGCGCCCATTTTTCGTTAATTGTCTTTGGCTTGCGGTCGCCGATGTAGAATAGGTAGTTTGCGAAGGTTTTGTCTTTGGCCACTGCCGAAAGGATGGGTTCGAGGGCGTCCTTTTCCGCCTGTATGAAGACGATGTTGCGGCGTACGTCATGGAATGCCTTGAAGAATTCCGAGATGTCCCAGACGATGATGTTGACGCCGGCAAAACGTTCCGCTATTCTCTTTCCCACGCGTTGGGTTTCGTTCGCGTTCCAGTAGTCCACAGTCATCGCCTTTATCACGTAATTTATTTACATGATAATTTGATTACGTGATAATTTAAGTGTTTTGCTTTACCGCTTCCAAAACGATTTAGTCCGAATAAACGTCTTCTGTGCCACTAGCAAGTCGTAAAAGAAATCGTGTTCGTTCTTGTGCATCCTTGAAAGGAGGCGCGCTGCAGTCTCCGGCCCTATACCAAATACTTCGAGGGCGATTACTGCGCGCATTCCATATGTGGCGATCAGGCCCGCTACTGCAAACATGTCCGCTTCCTTTTTCTTCTTCGTCGCCGAGGTAAAAGCTTCTGATTTTTCTGCAGGCTGAGCTTCTGAGGCGAATGCCAGTCTGGCCTTTTCCCTCTTCTTCTTTGCCTTTGATTTTGTCGCCCTTGCTGCTGCCGTCCCTGCCTTCCAATTATCCAAAATTTCCTTCCTTTCCTTTTCCTTCAGGATTTCCTCGTAATCGTTCGTTGTGACTTGAGTCGAGGCGCAGAATGGGCAGGAAATCTTCTTGTTCCAGTCGTCTGAAAGCGAGACCGAGAAAGATTTATGGCAAAAAGTGCAGACAAGCTGGGAAGTCTTTTCCTTAGTTGACGCGACAAACTGCTCCAGCGAGTCCTCGCTAGGCTCGATTTCAGATGCGGAAACGTCGTGGGAGAATGCAGAGTCAAGCATTGCCTTTGAAAGCGCGGAGGGTGTAGGGGGCGAGACTACAACAACACGCGTCTTGGACCCAACGCGAAGAGTGGAGTAGAGTGCCTTGAGCTTGGGCAATTCGAACTTGTCTTGCAGGATTTCATCCATCGCCTCGGCAAACACTGGCGAGGACTGGTATTTTTCAACCATGCGGCGCAACGCGTGGGGGTTCCGAAAAGGAGTTGCCTTGCGGGGCAGCACGCCAAACCTTTGGGCGACGTGAAAGAACCGAGCCCGCAAGAGCGGGGTAGAAGACACGCTCTTTTCAACAGCATAGGCGAATGCTTCCGGCGAGAGGCCGAAAATCAGCGCAGCGAGTTTGGAAGCGTCGTAGGGCTGTTCAAAGTCAAGCAAAATCCCGTAAGTGCCAGGACGAGTGCGCACGCGGTTCTTGGTCTGGGAGAGTAAATTCGAAAGGCATATTGCGAAGGCCTCGTTGAACGCGTCGCCAAGAAAGCAATGAAGGGCAATGCGCTGGTTGGGCAGGTTTTCTAGGAAAATCTCTCCTGGCGTAACCCAGAATGCCTTTGACTGTGCTGTTGCAAGCAAGTGGATCTTTGAGGCGGCAACCGGGTTGCAGTGGTATTTTTGTCCAATCTCGGTTTCAGAGAGCCGGGATGCTTCGGATAGGAGGAAACAAACCATGGATGCAGTTGAGGAAGACACTGGGATTTCTTCGCCGCGCCACTCGGGTATTGCTGCGGTGTAGTCTGTGGATTGTTCGACTGCGACTTCGTCTTCGGATACGGAGAGCACTTTCCAGGGCCGGCCGCGGGAGATGAACGTCGCGCCTATTGCAAGGAACTGGGCTGCGAAGTCCTCGTCCAGCACGCCCATTGACTTGTTGGTGGATGCGTTGCGCACGAATAGGTTCTTTTTGTCCGAGATTGTGGAGACGTTTTCGTAGTAGTACAAGAGCGTGCGGGGCATCCGGCGCAAGGGCAAGGCGGCGAGTTCTTCCTGCGTCGCGTCCTCCAGGGAGGGCAGGTTTTTGCCCATCCCGAAGTTCAGGATGCGTTTTCGGGACATTTCCAAGGCCAAGTCGTAGTATTGCGCTAGTTTTACACAGGCAAATGCGGGTGTTGTTGAGAGTATTTCTCGCACTGCTCCAAGCGTAGTTTGCGGGTGCAAGTCAAGAACAGTACCCACTATTGCGTGGCAAAGTACGTCCCGGCAAGGCCTTTGCTCGTGGCGAGCTTCCAGCTTTCGTTCCTTTGCCTGGATGCATAAAATCGCTGATTCCGCGCAATCCAGCGCGTCAGCAGAGAGCACGATTCCGGAGGGCACCAAGTGGGTGCGGTGGCCGCTTCTTCCTACTCGCTGCAGGAGGCGGGTTGATTGGCGGGGTGAGACGATTTGTATGACTAGGTCAACGTCGCCGATATCGATTCCCAGCTCTAGGGAAGAAGTGCAGACTATTGCGCGAAGGCCTTCGGGGTGCTTGAAGGCGTCTTCAGTCTCTTTCCTCGCTGTCGTGGACAGCGAGCCGTGGTGCACTGCAACCAGGTCAGATAGGTCGGGCTGTTGGTGCAGCTGCGAGCCCAGCCACTCGGCATTTGAGCGGGTGTTGGAAAAGATGAGTGTTTTCTTGTGCGAAAGCACCAAGTCGCGTATTCGGGCTATCAATGGGCTGGCTTTCTTGGAATCAGAGGCATCAGCAGGCTTGGAGGGCGCGTTTGTTGGGTTCTGGCCTTGGGTCTTGGGCTTTTCGATGCACTCTACCGAGAGCTTGTATTCGCGCTTTTCGTCTAGAACGGAAGCAACTGCGTTGGCAGAAAGCGTCTTGGCAGCTTTCTCAGGCTCGGCAATTGTTGCGGACAAGCCAATGAGTTGAATGGGTTGGAGTGCTTTTTTCCTTAATCTCGCAATGGATAATCCAAGCTGAATACCTCTTTTTCCCTCTAGGAGTTCGTGGTATTCGTCGATGATTACAAAGCGAGTGGCAGAGAGGGCAGGCGAGAGCTTGGCGTGAACAAGCACCGAGCACAAAGTCTCAGGAGTAGTGATGAGAAATTGCGGGGGATTGTCAGCCTGTTTTTGCCTCTCGGACTGGGGCGTGTCACCGTGTCTAACTGCGAGGCGGATTCCCAGCTCGTCGCACCACTTTTGCAGACGCAAAAGGATGTCGCGATTAAGCGCGCGCAGGGGCGTGACGTAGATGGTCAGTATTCCCCAGTCATTACCCGCGCGTTTCAGACGTGCCAGCTCGGAGAATACGGGCATTATCGCGGTTTCCGTCTTGCCGTAGCCAGTAGGCGCAACAACCAGCACGTCCTTGCCAGAAAGGATCTTGGGAATGGCAAGAGTCTGGATGCTTGTCAGAGTAGTGATGCCGAATTTTTTGGCTGTTGAGACGATGAGGGGGTCGAGTGTGTGGTCCATTTTGAGAAAAGTGATTCCAAGAGGCCGAAATAGGCAGAGAAAGTGAAAAAATAAGGTAGCTGGAGGCTTATTTGGGTATTTGCCGAGTGTTACTTGATGTAGATGACGTCCTTCTTGCCCTTGAAATCAGCGTCGCAAGTAAGCAGAGGCAAGCCATTCTTGAGTGCGCTTGCGTAAATCAGCGAGTCAGCAATGGCGAGGTTGTGTTTCTGCGCGCTCAGCGCGGCAATCTCGCACGTCTCTGTGTCAAGGCCGATTATTCGCATGCGTTCCAGGTCGCTTTTTGCCTCTGACCAGCGGTCCATGCCAAATTTTTTTATGGTAATCCGGGCCACTTCCGCATAGGTGATTATTGAAATCGACGAAGGTCCCTCTGAGAGGACGGATGTCAGCCTCGCGTCAGCAGTGTGATTAGTCAGTGCGAGTATCGCGGAAGTATCTATCAAAATTTCTCTCACTTTTATCCCTCACGAATGGGCCGAGGCCCTCTGGAAAGTGTTTTGCGAATGAAGAGAGAACTTCCAACGCCGTCGGCTGGTGCAGTGCCATGGTGCGCGCCAGCGCTTCGTCGTAGGACTTGGCGCCAATGGCCTTCTTGTACGCGTCAACAAGGTCTTTCGTCTCCTTGCGGACGGGAATCATGACGTACATGCGTTTCATAGTTATAACTGGGTTATAGTCTTATAAAACCCTTTTGACCTCATTTCCGTTGAAAACCCGTTCTCCCTCGGGAGTATGGGCAGGGTTTCCTCCGAATGCAGCATTCAGAAACCTGCAAATAGCTTCAGTGCAGCTTTCTTCCCTTCTGAATAGCAGCATCGAGCTTCTTGTTAGTGGCTATCCAGACTATCCTGTTGCCTACGTAGATAATTTTGTTCGATTTCTCTAGCTGATCCAGGACGTCCTTCAAGATCTTCTTCGTAACGCTACCTCCCAGCGCGCGACGCAGTTCCGTACGAGTCGGGTAATCCTTGCATTCGCATATGGCCCTCTCTACGAACAGCATCGTGAATATTCCCGGATACGGGGCCGCTTTCCCGTCTTTGCGGCAGTATTTTTCCAAGTCCCTCTCGCTCTTGTCCCTCTTGAATGGTCCGAGACCCTTTAGCGTGCCGACGAGGGGCGAGAGGAGGTCCCAGGCGGATTCGCCTCTAGGGGTGCGTTTTTCTCCGCGCTCTGCCCGGTCCTTTTTTATTTCCTTGATTACCTTGGCTCGGGTGAGTTTCTCCCTCTTGGCGATGCCCTGGAATTGCTTGAACATTGCTTCAAGCTCTGCAACAGATGGTTTTTCCTTCTTAGAGTGGTTTGCCATATTTTTAGTCCTATTCAGATGCATTTAAGCACGTCTGGACCCGGTTTCCGCTGAAATTGCATTCTCCAAAGCAGCTATGGGCAGATTTTTTAGAAAAAGAAGGAAGGATAGGCCGTTTCCGGCCGATTTTTACGTCCTGCGAGGGAAAAAGAAAGGAAAATCTAGAGTATGGTTATGCCCAGGAGCTTGAGTATGATGAGCAGGCCCACTCCGGCAAGGCCCAGTATGGCCGTAATCAGCACGCTAATGAGGTTAATCGGGATGTTCAGCGCGTCCATCTTGATCAATTCAGCGAGGTAATTAATCACGAATAGGGCGATAAGGCCGAATACGGTGTTCATCAGGACCTTCTTGAGGAAGCCGAGTATGAATATGCCAAGAATGATTGCGCCTATCCCCAGCAGTCCCATTCCTGCAATCTCGGGCAGTCCTAGAGCTAAAATGGCCATATTCCTATTCCCCCAATGCCCTCCCTGAGGGCCGTTTACCGAATAGCATTAGGCTGTTTTTGAATCAAAAGCGTTCCTATTGAGGCGATTCGGCTTTTTTTTCGGGAATTTCATTTTCGTTTGTTTTTGTCCATTTTCGTTTTTTGATAAATTATTTTTTCCAATTTCCTTTTCGATTTTCTTTTGATTTTTTGAGCAAAAACCAGCCGCACTTTCCTTTTACTTTTTTTCATAAACTCCAAGTTAGGCACTACTAATTGCATCTAACCAAATGTATATTTTGTTTACATTTGATACTTTGGTTGTATGTGTAATTCCGCTTCTTTTCAGCATCCTTATATTCTTTGCCGGCCCATACTATTCCATGTCAAAGCTTGTCCGGATTGATGCAGAAACTTACCGCGGCCTTACCTGCTATGCCGGAAGGCTGCAGTCTAGATTGGGAAAGCCCGTAAGCCTGAACGCCGCTTTAGGTTACTTGGTGGCAAAGGCGCAGGCCAAGACTCCGGGGTATATACGCTTGCTGAGGCAAAAGAAGTCTTCAGCAGGACGGCCCAAGAAAGCTGTGCCAAAGAAGAAGGCTAGCCAAAAGGCAAAGCCAAAGTCCAAGAAAAAGAAATGATTAATTTTCATACTGGTATGAACTGGTGATTTTATGCAAAAAAACGATTCAAAAGACAAAAAACGACTCAAACCCGAGCTGCACTTTTCAGAATACTCTGCCTATGGGATCCAGAAAGACTTGGAAAAAGACCTCCATGCAAAGGCAAAAGTTTTCGGCCTTCCGTCCCAGGACTTGCTTTTGAATGCAGATGATGTTGTCAGAAAAGATGACGCTCAGGATGGCGTTGAGCGAATTGGAAATAAATTCGGAATGAGAAAACAGCAATAATTATTCATACGGGTATGAACTGGTGAATTTTATTGGAAACCCTTAGAAATCCGATAATAGTCCATCGAATTCCTTCTGAGCGCGTTGCGCGCATAGGTGCGGCATATTCAAAAGGCGAATTGGGTGTTTTTGAACAAGCAAAAAAGAATGTTTTAGTCCAGGCATTTGCAAGTTCGCGCGAAGCCCCCGTGGTGCATTCTGCTTCGATAATTCAAGGTATGAAAAAATCTGAAATTGAAGCATACTCTAACCGAGTAAAGGAAAACTCGCGCTCGGGTGTTGATGATATTCTAATAAAATCCACGCCTTTTTTGACTAGTGCGCTTAGTGCTTTATCGGGGTATCCGGTTGGCTTAGTTGCTGCAACAATACCTATCGCGGAGAAATTAATCCAACGGCCAAAACCAATGGCGTTATCTCCAATGCAAAATGCAAACATCCGTTCAGTTGCTGCTCTGGGGCACCTGAATGCACTTCCAGGCAGCGTTTCAAGTGTACGAATTTTGGGTTCAAGAGAGAATACGCTTGCGCGTGTGGGTATAGCTGGTTATCTGCGTCAAAGGCGATAATTCAGTTCATATTCGTATGATTATATTTTACGTAATCCACAAATCAAACGTTCATACAAGTATGTTCAAAATGCCAGGATTCGTTTCTTCCGGGCAGTTGATGGCACTTGGGCAGGGGTTCGCTGCAGGTACCCTTGAACGTTCATATATGTAAGAAGTCCTGCAGAAAGAGGAAAATAGGAAAATTCATCTGCGTATGAACGTTAACGAAGTGATTTGTGGGAAAGAAACGTTCGACCGAGTATGAATGTTTCGATTTCAGCTTTTATTGATTTTTTCGCTTGTTTGATTCAATAAATCCGTTCTATTCCGGGCACAAGGTCGAAGTCGGAATCGAAAGAAATAATCTGTTTTTCCTTAAAACTAGCAAGCACAGTCACACTAATTGCATCGCAGTAACTTAGCTGGTTGTATTTTTCCATTACATCCAGGCTGTTTTTGTAAACCGTCAAATCCGTTTCCAATACTGGAATCTTTGAATCGAATATCCTTTTGCCTGCGTCCGTGCCAGAGTTGTTTCCTTCCTTTCGGATGAAGTATTCTACGGTTTCCCAAAGGATGACTGATGTTATGGCGATGTTAGGGTGGATCTTTTGCAATTCCTTTGCCTGACTGTGATATTGGTCATACCTATCAAAGAGGGCGATAAGGAACGAGCTATCTGCGATTTTCATCAAGAATCCCTTCGTAAATAACATCATCAAGATCCCGGGTTGCATTTGCTCCTTTTCCCGTGCTGACTGTTCCGATTAATTTGCTGAAGTCGATTTTTGGTGTTTCCAGGAACTTATCCTCATTCTGGTATGCAAACTCAACCGCTTCCGCGATTATGTTGCCATCAGAAATTTTCCTTCCAGTTGATAGCATCTTCTTTGCCTTAAGCGCGTTCACCGTCTTGGCAATGCTTTTTGGTACCCTGATTGGATAAGTATACATTTCCATGTTACATCTACTACATTTACTACTAATGCTACTTATTATTTTTATCGGCCGGTTCCGTCAAGAATCAATTAAGACTCAGAGCTCGCCATAAACAATCTCATCAATTTCTTTCCCAGAATACGTCTTAGGCC
>JBAZHM010000053.1:0-8467 GCA_041652355.1 Candidatus Micrarchaeia archaeon
TGACTCCCCTTCAATCAAGGAAGTCATACTCTTCCCAAGCATGAGGCCTCTTGAATCCGACTCCAAGAGCGCAGAAAAGGCAGTTCCAAAGGCTGTTGCACAGCAGAGAAAAAAAGAGGAAGAAAAGGACAAAGGAAAAGGCGATGGCAAGGAAAAAGATAAACAAAACGCCAATGCACCGGAAAAATCCACTGCAAAATCCGAGGACGCCAACCTAAAGAAACCCAAAGCAGTTGGCTTTGCTGAGGACTTGGATGAGATGCCGTCGATTTAGAAATTGAAAAAAAACCCAGCCGAAATTACAAATATTCGATATTGAACAAGGATTCGCGGGCTTTTCTTTTTCCTTCAACATCCCCTTTTTTTGCCGCTGAACATAGCTTGTTGAAACGGCTCAGGTGATGGGCTGCGACATTAGACAGCAACTGGGGCACATCCTGCCTGCGGATTTCGCCTGCAGCGACTTTGTCATGGATGTCCTCAAAATAATTCAATCTGGTCCTGAAGAAAAGCCGCGGCGCGTTCTTGTCAAACGAGTCGATAAATTTCCTATAGGCATCAAGATGAGTCGGAAAAGCGCCTGTCCCGGCGTGCTTTTGCAAATTCCTTTCAAGGTCAAATGCAACTGCGGCATGCTTATCCGTGACCACCGGACCGTACTGGATTTTCTTAAGAAGCTCCGGGTCGGAAAAGTTGACACCCAGCTTAGACGGGCTTTTTCCAAAAAAAAGCGGGGATGCAAGGTCAAACCTGTGTTGCTCCGGCGCCGTTCTTTTTTGCTCCATGAAATCACGCTAATAATTACTTGCAACCAGTGAATAAATTATCTGCCGGTTTAAAAAAAAGACTTGTCCGTTTGCTACTCCGTGCTTTTTGTAACGTACGCGACAGCCTGGTAACCTGCGTCAAAACCAACTACTGCAAGGGCATATACCGGCTCTGCTAAGGCAATGGAAACTGCAATTGCAGTCACGTCAAGCATAAGCCGTGCCGAGAAGAACTTGCGCAAATTCTTGTTCCTGATTTTCCCAAGCTCAGCCCGGTCCGACATGCGCTCGTCAATGAACGCCGCAGCAACCAAAACGAAAAGGGGAATTGCATAAGGCTGCTTGAACCCAAGATACAACGCAACTAATAGGAATGAAAACATTGCACAATAGTGAATCGGGTGGTCTTCCTTTCCTGCAAACACCACTGCAATTATTACCGCAAGGCAGGCGGTTGCAATGACTGGGCTCCAGGTGACAAGGATTGCGCCAAGGATGCCATAGCCTATGCCGGCTGCAAATCCTAAAAGTTCATGCTTTTGAAAATTCCTGCGGTCGGCATACTCGTCAGCAAGCTTTACAAGGCCGCCACAGAGAATGCAAAGGACGTATTCAATCATAAGAAAAAACCGCTGATGATGTAAAAAAATGGCATTGCTGGGATGAAAATTGAAAAAGAAAAACAAATTACAAAAATTGCGCGATGATTATTGGGAAAATGATTGTGGCATCGCCTTCCACGTAAACAGACTTTGCCTTTTCGCTTATTTTTCCCCACGATACTGCCTCGTTTGTGCGCGCGCCAGTCATCGAGCCATCGTACTGGGTTCCTGTTGAGACGTAGACCGCATAGTCCAGCCCGCCGCGCATTATGTTGAGGCCGATTGTGTGGTGCTTTGCAAAGCCGCCGCCTAAAATTATTGCGCCGGTCTTTTTGGCAAATCCTACTTCGGTTCCAATTGTGCGCATGTCCCCAGCAGCATCAACAACCAAGTCATAATCCTGGCGGAAAAATGCAAGGTGCATTCCCATCGCGCCATCAGTTGGCGCAGGAAGCACTACCTTGATGCCATTCTTGTAGGCCCAATACACCCAGGACCTCTCAAGCCCGGGCGCGCCTTTGAACTTTTCTGAAATGAACTTTCCATACTCGTAAACAAGTTCGGACGGGGTAACAACGGCGCGGAATTTTCCGTTGGACCTCAATTCTTTTTTTTGCTGAAATAGACGGGAATAGAATTCCATGTCGATTTTTTCAAGCATGACGTACCGGTCGTTGGGCACGAGGATGTTTCCGATGCGGTTTATGCCCTTTCTGTGCAATGCCCCGTCGTCTTCGTTGAACGTCCCGAGAAGGAATGGCTTGCTGATTTTCATCACGTCTTCCTCGACTGAGCCCACTCCGGTGACTATTGCGTCGCAGAACTTGCGGCGGCATAGCTGCGCAAACAGCTCGCGCATTCCGCCGGATACCATGTTGGAAGTAAAGGCAAGGAAAGTGTACGCATTGTCTTTCTTCATAGCCTTGATTACATCAACAGCACGGCCGAGCTCACTTGCCTGGAACCCACCGGACTTGAGCATGCTTGCATACTCTGAAAGCGTGGTCTTGGAAGTTACGTTAATGCCTTCAATATTCTTTGATGCCATGGTAATTCAACCTAGTAAATTCAAACCGTTTTTTCCAGTATAATATTTGCATCCAGAGGATTTAAGCTCCTCACGGCTGGCTCCACTCAATCTCGTAATACTCGAATTTGCTTGAAGGAAGGGCGATGCGCTTTACCAGGTAGTGCGTGACCGATGTCTCGCGGTCGCAGATTGCAAGCATCAAGTCCAGTCCGAATTTTTTGGATGTTTCTATTGCCTTTGCAAGCTCCTGGCCCCCGATTTCCTCCTCTTCAGAAAGCGCAAGCATTGCAAAGCGCGGGCCGGCGTTCTTCGGGTTTTCTATGCCGTCCTTTCCGCGGTGGTAAAGTATGAAGTCTATCTCTGAAGGAACCTCGCGCCTGGTCCCCGGAATTGCAAGTATGAATGTCTTTTTCACCCCGTGCGCAACGCGGATTGCGCGGCTCCACTCGGAAATGAGCATCTTGCTTTCACGCGGGAACACGTGTATGACGTGCTTGGAGTGCATCCAGTCATCATTTGAGAGTGCAGGGGATGCGCCAGGAAGGTAGAGCCTAAAGTGAGTCCCGAATTTGAACCCGGTCTTGAGCACGCACCCGGCCAATCGCCAATCCTCATAGGCTTCGTAAAGCGCAAGAAAATCTGACCTGCGTTTTGTGGCCTCTTCAATCAGCCTCTTTTCGCCCACATTAAGCTGCAAACCGCAGTGCCGCATCAAAAACAGCGTCTCATAAGCATCCAACTTGAGGAACCTGCCGTGCTTTCTTGCTTTGTAAGTGCCAAGCTGGCCGAACCAACCGCCGTCATAAAGCTTTGCGCCGACATCGTCGTCATCTATTACGGTCATCAAATCGTCAAAAAAGAACAGGCCTTTTGCGCCAATCTCAAACGGCTTGAATTCCCCTGCAGGGTATTTCTTTACCGGGTTGCGGCCGTAGTTTTTCTTTGCCTCGGAAAATTCGCGCGCAACAAGGCCGCGGTCGCGCCAGTCTTTGTAGCAGAAATAGCGCGCGAGGAACTTTCTTGAGCGGTCGCATTTCTTTGCAATATCATTGAATGAAAGGCTCTTGCCGGAGGGGCTCTTGCACTCGGCATTTCGCACATCAAGCAGGTAAAGCGCCTCCTCGGAAGTAAGCTCCAGCTCGAACTTTCCTTTCTCCTTCCGCTCGATGCCGTAAAAGCTGCGGTCAAGGGCCTGAACGGACACCAAGTCGGTTACCCTTGCCTTCTCTCCATCGAATGTAAAATTGACGCCCATTTGAATACACGCAATATTTGCCAACTAAGCCTAATTATGACACGTTTATATCCTTCAGGATTTTTCCTTAGTATATATGCACGCGCATAAATTAAACAGCAGCAAAGCGCAAGTCTCGCTTGAATACCTGGTGGTAGTGGGAATGATACTTGCAGCTTCGGTGCCAGTTTGGATGTTTGCACAAAACAGCATGAGCGAAGCGCAGTTCGAGCTGGACGCATCAACTGCAAGGGCAGCAGCAGAGGTTGTTGCTGGCGCTGCAGACTGGGCGGTGCTTTCAGGATACCCTGCAAGAAAGACTGTTGAGATTACGCTTCCGCGCTCAATTGAAAACGCGTATGTTTCAGATAGGGAAGTGCGGCTGGTTTACTGGGGCGCAAGCGGGCTTACTGAAGCATATAGCGTAAGCGACGCAAACCTTACTGGCGCAATCCCGATTGGCGGCACAAAAGCGCGGCTGGTGGTTGCCGCGATGGAGTCGCCTAGGGGAAATGTTTCAATTACTTCGGTGGGCTGAATATGCGAAAGGGCCAGGTAGCCTTGGAATTTGTCTCAGCCTGTATGATGCTCATACTGGTGTGGACTGCGTTCACCATCCTTTCAAATGAATGGAACAAAAAATCATACATGATCGCAGACACCACAAGCGGCCAGGAGCTTTTGCGGAACATTTACTACGAGGCCAACAATGCAAAAGCAGCAGGCGACGGGTATTCGCACGCATTCACCATATCGCGCAGCCTTTCCGGCGCGTCCAACTACACAATCAACCTGTATCCGACAGGCTCTACTATAGAAATATTGTTCCGGGATTCAAGCGCATCTATAACCCTTCCATTCGACTCGTTTTCAGGGACAATAGAATGCTGCGAAATCTTGGTTTCAAACAACGGTGGTATGGTTGTATTCTCATAAGGGGCAGATGCTAAGCTCGGAGCTTGTGCTTGCAACATTCATATTTGTAATCGCAATAGCGGTGATTCACAACGCATACGTCCGCACGCTTGAATCTGCGTACGAGCAAGGCGCATGGGAAGACGAATGGGACGGCCGGATTTCCTCAAGCCTGCTTTTGGATTCGCAAGGAACCCTTCCTGCATGGGACTACGCAAACCACGAAGTCCGGCCCCTGACGCTATCCTCAAACGGCTCAATCAACCTTTCGCGTGTTGCGATGCTTGTTGCAATGCTAAATGAAGATGAAACAGCAACACGCAATGCGCTTCAAATCGGGCCGTACAAAATCGGAATCAGCGTAAAAAACCAAAGCAACGAGGCACTCAATACCTCCTGCCCGGACTGCTCGTGCAATGGCCAGTGCTTTGTGACGCTTGCATACACTCCAACCAGCACATCAAACAACGTGCTTGTGACATCTGCAACCTACCGGCTAGTATATGCGAATGGCTCCGGCGCGGGAATCGGCCGCGTGCAAATGGAGTATTACCGGACATATGACTTTGGATGATTAAATGAAAAAAAACACCAGAATGCACAGCAGGGGTTTTTCGTTCGCAATAGACAGCCTCTTTGCAATCACAGTACTTGCTGTTTTTGCAATCACGCTGGTGCCGGTAATTGACCACCAGAACGCGGAAAGGTCCGCTGCAATACTTTCAGATGAATCTGCACACACTATTGGCGCAACCTGCCTTGCAACGGTTTCCGAGATTGCGGCATCATCAGAAATAGTCTCATTGATGTTCACTGATGGCAACCTGACTGCAGCTGATGAAAACCTGACGTTTTGCCAGCTGCTTGCAAGGCTTGACGCAAAGGGCACGCAAGTGCACTCCGAACTTGCAAAGAACGCAACCGCCCAAGTGCTTGGGACGCTTATGCAAGGCCAAGTCGGGATTGCAATTTACGTCCAGGACACGCTAATCTACAATAGCACCTTTGAGGAAACTCCAAAGGCAGTGCATTCGTCCAACGCATATGTGTACTCTTACGGAACCGCAGGGCCTGCTGCAGACCCCATAGGGCCAGTAGAAATCAAGGCGAGGGCATGGTGGCAATGATGAAACGCGGATTCGTATACTCGCTTGCGGCCCTTACGCTGGTGCTTGCAGTTGCGCAAGCAGCAATACTCATATCTGCGCAAAACACCCCGCCGGACTTTGAAAAGGCATACTATGAAAGGTCTGTGCTGGGAAACGCGCTTTTGATGGAAGCAAATGCAGGGTTCGACCCGGTGTTTTCTGAAAGCTGCATCCTTGCAACAGCTGCTGCACGCGACTATGAAACGCTGATGGCCGCGCCACTTGTGAACTCGTCGTGCGTGATTGCACACCTTGCGCTTGCAGGAAACGTGACAACAGCAGACTGCCCGGGAGAGACGTTTGAACGGCTGGATACTTTAGATTATGAATTTTCACTGAAGTACTGGGCAGACAATGCAGCACAAAGAAAATACGGCGCAGTAATCCTTTCAGAGTCAGTGGAATACCTGAATGTGGAAGACGGGCTTGCCGGGACGGAATGCTCTGCAAAGGTGCAAATCAGCGCGTCAACAGCAAGCCAAAACACAAATATTACGCGCCAATATTCCTTGAAAAAAACAGGCTGAATACAAAGCATACAGGCTGGCTTTTATTTGGCCGCAGAGTAATAGTTCACAAGAAAGCGCCAAATGCAAAAGCGCAATGGTGGAATCAAATGGCTGAAAAGATTGATACGGCGTATGCGGATAAGACTATTGAAACAATAGTGGACCGGCTGTACGATCTTGTGAAGGCAAAAAAAACAGCGTCAATAACCGAAGTCTCAAGGGCGCTTTCGATATCCGAAAGCCAGACGGAAAAGCTCGCAAGGCTTTTGGAATCGTCAAAGCTTGTGCAGCTCAACTACGCCCTCTCAGAAACGACTATTGCCATTCCCGAGGAAGCCGCTGCAGCACAGGCAAAGCACGATGAATATGTGGACAAGCCGGTTTCACAGCGCGCGCTCGTGTCAGTGTGCGATGATGTGGCACGCGCAAAGGCCATTCTTGAATTTTCACAGCGCCAGATACTTCAAATTGGAAAAAAAATAGAGCAGGCAGCAGCGGATGCAAAAAAAATACAGCCGCAAGACATAACGCCCCAGATGAGAAAGCAGCTCGAGGCGCTTATTGCGGATGCTGCAAGCGCAAAAGCCTACGCAAAGTCAACGCAAGACGCGGTTGCAAAAATTGAAGATGCTTCAAAGGAGATTGCGGCAAACAACGTACGCAAAGGTGCACGCTGATGAAAGTGCTTGATTCGTATTCAGTAGAAAGCGAAGGGATTACCGCCCAAATCCAGATAGTGGACGATGAGTCGTTCACCAACATGTACCTGCTCCACCGCACCAAGGTCCGAAAGTCAACCGAGGTGGTGATGGACTTCCTCAAGCAGCGCATCATCGACGCAGTCAACATAAGCGCATCCGAAGTTGCAAACTACAGCGCTTGGGAAAACCTGCGGGCAAGCGTAAAAAAGAAGGCGCATGAGCTTGTGCGCACCGAGCTTGGCAACTTGGACCCAAAGGAAGAGGACCTGCTCATTGGAAAGCTCCTGCAGGAAATGCTCGGGGTAAGCGAGCTTGAATTCCTCCTAGCTGACGAGCAGCTTGAGGAAGTGGTGGTAATTTCCTCAAAAGACCCCGTGTGGGTGTACCACCGCAAATACGGCTGGCTCAAGACAAACATGGACATCTCAAGCGAAGAAAAAATCAGGAACTACGCATCAATAATGGGCCGCAGGGTAGGAAAACAGATAACCAACCTTGACCCGCTCATGGACGCATACCTGCTTTCAGGCCACAGGGTAAACGCCACTCTTTCGCCCGTTTCGGCAAAAGGCAACAGCATCACTATCCGAAAATTCCGAAAAGACCCGTTCACAGTCATCGACTTCATAAACCCCAGCCTGAATACGACATCAGTTGAAGCGCTTGCGTTCATCTGGCTTGCAGTGCAGTATGAAATGAACATGCTGGTTGGAGGAGGAACTGCAAGCGGAAAGACATCGTTCCTCAACGCAATCCTTGCATTTACCCCGCCAAACCAGCGGGTAGTCAGCATTGAAGACACGCGCGAGCTTGTGCTTCCAAGCTACCTGCACTGGACTCCGATGGTCACCCGGCTGCCAAACCCCGAAGGAAAGGGCGGCGTGAGCATGCTCGACCTTGCGGTGAATTCCCTGCGTATGCGGCCCGACAGGATAGTTCTTGGCGAAGTCCGGCGAAAAGCAGAAGCCGAAGTGCTGTTCGAAGCCATGCACACGGGCCACTCAGTATACTCCACACTTCACGCAGATGACTCTGCGCAGATGAAAAGCAGGCTCATAAGCCCGCCAATCGACCTGCCGGAACAGTTCCTCTCCGCATTGCACATAGTAGTCGTGCAGTACCGCCAGCGCAGGACAGGCATACGCAGGACTACGGAAATTGCAGAAATCATCCCAGGAGAGCGCACCACAAGCTTCAATGTCATTTACCAGTGGGACGCCCAGCAAGACAAGCTTGAAAAAGTTGACGAGCACATGCGCATAGACAATGAAATAAAGGCACGGACCGGCATGAAGCCAAAGGAAATCACAGCCGACCTTGAGGAGAAAAAAACAATACTGCTTGCAATGTCGGACGCCAAGATAAACAAAGTTGACGACGTTGGCAAGATTTTTGCAAAATACTACAAGGCTCCAAAGCTTGTGGTGGAAAGCGCGCAAAAGGACGCGAAAGAGCTGAGGAAATTTCTATAAGTGGTGCTACGGGCAAATGGACAGCAAAACACCCATACTGCCGTTTTCACTCGCGCCACTGCAATTCATATTCGCCCTCGCATCAAAGA
>JBAZHM010000054.1:0-8386 GCA_041652355.1 Candidatus Micrarchaeia archaeon
GCTTTCCAACCTCACTTTCGGATGGAACTCGACAACCACCTCGATGTACGACAACTCGCTCGTGCTGGCGATGAATTTTGACGACGTTGGGGCAGTAGGGGACACGGCAGCAAAGGTTGTGGACGTCTCGAAGTATGGCAACAACGGCACGATTTACGGGAACACGGTCCTGCTCATGCACATGGACGAAGGAGACAACAAGACTGCCTTTGACGAGAGCAGGTATGGGAATAACGGGACGATTTACGGGAACACTGTTGGGCTGTGGCGATTTGATGAGAATACGGGCAGTACAACAGCGGATGCAACAGCCTATGCAAGAACAGGAACCATTTATGGCGCAACTTGGGCTGCTGGCAAGAACGGTAGTGGGTTGAATTTCGATGGGATAAATGACTACGTCGATTACGGAAACTTTCTCAGTGTGGGCAAAACCACGGTCACAATGTGGTTCAAGAGTAGTGACTTGAAAGCTAACAACGGACTCATTTCATTCAGATCAGGCGGCATGAGGGGGCTTTTTACATTCAACCATTCTAATAGTCAGCCAATACTATATCTTGCAAATAGCAATTACAAATACTTCAGTACCACTGCAAATAACTACCTTGACGGTAACTGGCACTTCTTAGTCCTTTATATCGCCGGTGCAAGTCCAACGGATATTGAAAACGCTACGCTCAGCATCGACTTGAACAACATAGCAAGTGGAAGTGTAGACAAAGAAGAAGCACCTGATGAATGGACTGGTTTGATCATTGGTCAGATTAGTTATGGGAATTACAACGGCTCGATTGATGAAGTCGCAATCTACAACCGCTCCCTCTCCGCTTCAGAAGTCTCCGCAATCTACAACGCAGGAAAAGCAAAATTCGTCGAGTGGACTACAGGAAAGAGCGGCACCGGGTTGCAGTTTGATGGGATTGATGATTATGTAGATTGCGGGAATACAACGAGTTTGAAAAACATTCGCAGCGCGGTTACCGTAGAGGCTTGGGCGAAATATAATTCTTATAACGGCGGAGCCCAAGCATATTCAGTAATCGCAGTCAAGGGGCCTCCTTGGACATTCTTAATGGAAAACCCGAACAATAAGATACGGTTCAGGGTTTCGGTTGGTGGCGTTGACGTAAATGCGAACGATTCAGTAGCCCACGAACTGAACAGGTGGTATCATTTTGTAGGAACTTACGATGGGGCGAATATACGAATTTACAAGGATGGAGTTCAAGTTGGCATTACTCCGCAGACCGGAACACTTGATATGAATGACAATACCGCTAAGATTGGCACATACACCGGAACAACTTACAACTTCAACGGCACCATCGACGAAGTCGGAATCTACAACCGCTCGCTCTCCGCAGCCGAAGTCCTCGCACACTACAATGCAGGAAAGGCCAAGCACGCTGACTGGGATGCGAGCGGGAAGTGGGGAAGCGCGATGAAGTTTGACGGGATTAATGACTATGTCAACGGCACGATTGCATCAAACATGAGCGGCAGTTCCGCTGCGTCTCTTGTGGCGTGGTTCAAGACGGATACGCAACAGGCTAATACATATATTGTTTCAATCCCGTGGAATTCAGCGGGTAACAACGGTTTAGACCTGTTGACATACAACGGGTTTATACAGTCGGTTATACGCAACTCGTCTAGTTACGTGGTAACCAACAGCTTGCCTGTGAACTACTACGACGGCAGGTGGCACCAGGCTGCTTCGGTGTTCAACGGCACGCATGCGTGCACGTATTTTGACGCGGCAACCCCCGTTTGTGGCTCCTTAACTGGAACGTTGCAGGTGTCCTCTTCCAGCGAGTACGACATGGGCAGGCTTGGCACTTGGGGTGGCTATTTCAACGGCTCCATCGACGAAGTCAGGATATGGAACCGCTCGCTCTCCGCTTCCGAGATACAGCAGCAATATTATTCCAACCTCGCAAAGTACGACGCGAGCAAGTGGCTCTTTACGGCGACGATGCCAAGCGTCCCTGCGGGCAACCACAACTACTACATCACCGCAAGCGAGTCGCAGTTCGGGAACGTTTACAATCAGTCAAGGGCAGTAACCTTAACGTGATGAGTGCGGTAAGTTGAAGGCATAACCCTCTCTGAGCAAGGGGAGGTTGTACGAAAGAAAAACGGTCGAATTGCGATTTCAGTGTTTTGTTGAACTGCTATCCGGATTCGACCATACGCCCATAATAACTTGTTGCGGGTCAAGCAGGAACTCCCAGAATGGCACTAGTGAAATGCTCTTGCCCTTGATTGAAAGTTTGCCTTTGTGGTGCCGGGTTATTATCGCGCCGTTTTTTCCGCCGCTTTCCTTAAGGAAGCGGAGTATCCCGGCTGCGTCTGGTTCGCCTATGCTGTTCTGGTATTTCACTTCAACTGGAAAACCGTCTGCTACGTAGTCCACTTCGTTGGATTGGTCGCGCCAGTAGGTTAGTTGGGAGCAGTGACGAAAAAGCGTTGCGCCAACCACGTTTTCAACCAAAAACCCCGCGTTTTCAGGGTCTGGAACAGTCTTTTTGAGTATCGCGTTGCGCACGCCTTGGTCGCAGAGAAGGAATTTTTTCATCGCTTTCGCTTGTTTTTTTGGGCTTGCGTGCAGCGGTATCTCAAGCAGGAGGTAGCTTGAACGGAGGAATTCGAGGTAGTCAAGAAGAGTGGCGCGGTTTAGCCGGACCGCCTCGTTGAGTTTTTCATAAGACAGTATCCTTCCCTGGTTGGAGGCGATGACTGTAAGGAGCAAGTCAAGGACTTTCGGGTTGCGTATGCCAAAGTATGACGCGATATCCTCGTAAATCGCCTTTTTTGGAACGTCGAGGACGAGGCGCTCAAGCCACCGCCTTGTCGCATCAGGAGTTCCCCGTAGTTCGAACCACTCCGGAAAGCCGCCCACGAGCAGGTACTCCTCAACCAGCGGCTCCATCGCCTTTAAGGCTACTACGGCTGCGGAAGTGGCATCATCCTCACCTATCTTGGCCGCTGGAACACCTGCAAACAATAGGAACTCGCGAAAGTCCAGGGGAAGGAGTTCGAATTCAACCGTCCGACCTCGCAGGTACTTGTTGGCGTCGGATTGGATGGAAAAGCTTGCGGACCCGGATAGCACGAATTTTATTCTCGTGCCGCGGTCGTAGTACGCCTTGACCCACTGGTGCCAATTTTTGCTTGCTTGAATCTCATCAAGGAACACGTAGGCGGTTTTGCCTTTTGCCCTTGAAACCGCGTGTTCGGTTATGTCGCGGACGGGCTCATCAGTGTAAGGCAGTATGGACGGGTCGTCCAACGAATAGTAGGTTATTTGCCCTGGTTCCACCCCAAAGTCAAGCAGTGCTTGGATGGACTGGTGTAAAAGGATGGACTTGCCTACCCGCCTTGGTCCGAAAAGGGTCAGCACCCGCTTCGAGCCGGAAAGCTCTTTTTGCAGCTTTTCGAACGCCTGGCGGCGCAGGACGTACCTCTCATTTTGCGACCACTTTCCTGAAAGCCACCACTCGTTGACTGCCAACAAGGCGTTCACAAACCCGGACGAATCGATTATCATATCAGTTAATATAAACAACAATATTTATATATTTTTGCTTATTACGATAAACAATAGTTTAAGATTATTGCTTATTATGATAAACAAACTACAACTAGGTCTTGAAGCAAACTACAAAAGTGCAGTTTGACTGAAAAAAACATAAAATTGCAAGCGGTTTATGGGAAAAATAATATAAATAGCATAAATTTGGGATAGAACTACTCATTTTAAGAAAAAAACAAGGAAACCGCAAGCTATTTACATGAAAACTCAATCAAACAGCACATTTATCTGTTTTTTGGCGTATATAATCATCATGATTAACGAACGGGTTTTTGCCGAGCTTTTTGCCGAAAGCGAGAGGCAAAAAAAGTCAGTAGGCCTAGGAACCCAAAAAACGCGGTTCCTGTTTGAAAAAGTAGCCAAGGACTCCGGGGAAATGACGGGAATCTGTGGGTTGCGGGGAACCGGCAAGACCACGCTCCTTTTGCAGATTGCAGCAAAAAAAAAGGACTCTTTTTATGTGAACGCCGAGGAACTTGTTTTCCGACAGACATCCCTTTTTGACTTTTCAGAGCACGCAAAAGCCAAGGGTTTTTCAAACTTGTTCATTGACGAGGTGCACTCGGTGCCGGACTGGCCCCTGCAGCTCAAGCTCGCATTTGACAGGGGAAACTGCAGGATATGGTTCTCGGGCTCCTCAAGCATCCGCGTGCAGGAACAGGGGGCTGACCTTTCAAGGCGGGCGCGGCTGCACTACCTTCCGCCGCTCTCGTTCCGCGAATACCTCTGGTTCAAGCACAACATCGAGCTTCCGATAATTGGGTTTGATGAGTTGCTTGACATTAAAAAAAGAAAGGAGGCCACCTCAAGCCTCGCACCTTACGCTCAAAAGTTCTATGATTACGCCCGTTTTGGAAGCCTGCCTGCGTGCCTGAACCATTCCGAGGCGGACGCATTGGAGCTTTACCGCAGGATAGTGGAACGGATAATGCGGTCGGACCTCGCAAGCGTCGGGAAGATAGACTCCGGTTACATAGAGACTGCGTACAAGCTCGCCAACACCATCGCACTCTCAAGCCCGAACGAAGTCAACTATTCATCATTGTCCAAACAGCTGCGCCGCAACGCCTACGTGGTGGATGAGGTTCTCCGTTGCCTGCGCATGGTTGGGATTGTGAATGCGGTGCCGCCGTTCAAGAGCGGCGCAAGCGCGGTCCGTAAGGAATACAAGCTCCTTTTGGCCCCGCCTTTCCGGTACGTGCTCGCAACCACGCTTGGCCAGTCGTTCGAACAAGTAATCGGGGGCATCAGGGAGGACATCTTCGTGGCAAACACCTACATGAAAAACCCGAGGTACGTCAAGACCGAACGCGAGCGCAAGACGCCGGATTACGAAATTGACGGGTTTACATTCGAACTTGGCAGCCACAAGTACAAGCACGATACGGACTACTACGTGCGTGACGAACTTGTGACTGATGAAAAAACGATTCCCCTGCAGCTTTTTTGCATGCTTTACTGAGCCAGCTTTTGCGACAAGTTACCTTATGAATCTAACCTCGCAAAGTACGACACCGACAAGTGGCTTTTCACAACAACGATGCCCAACACGGCTGCGGGTTCGCACAACTACTACAGCCAGCGAGTCGCAGTTTGGGAATACATACAACCAGTCAAGGACAGTAAACTTGACGTGATAAACGGAAAGTTGACATATCGTTCATTTAAATTAAACCGAACGAGTTTTATTGCTGCAAACCGCAAATTAATGTAAACGCCACAAGCAATACAAGGGGTTATGGATATTGGACTTGGAACACTTGAGGAGCCAATTCCTCAAACTGTATGCTTCCGTGCCGGAAAAGCTGCGTTCTGAAATAATAGCGGTTGTAGACAGCAAGACGTACAGTTGGGACTCTGCATTCATCGAAATAAACAATAGGACGGCGTTAGGGAACGAAATCATATCCAAGCTGTCCGAAATCGGGCTCTTCAATGTAAAAAGGTAAAACAACGCTCCATGCTTTCTTTGAGTGAATTACAATGGACGAAGAATACGTAAAGAAACTCGTCATAGCAAGGCTGAACGCCATGCCGCCAGACATCGGTTTCTCAATAGGCGGGTTCGGAGACTACTCCCGCGACCAGCTGATAGACGAGGTGCGCAAGGGCACGAAAGTAGGAGAGGCAACCGCACGTTCGGAAGTCAGGTTCGTAATAGAAATGCCGGACTTGATCCGGAAGTTGAGCCAGTAAAATGCCAAAGATCATCATTGCACGATCCACCGCATCCCTGGGCGACCGGTACCTGTACGCTTATTCGGACGAGTTGGTGTCCGAAGCCAAATCTCGCGGCTGGACCGTTTTTTTGTGCGAAGAAAAAAACTGCAATCAGATGGAATTGCTGTCGCGTCTTGACAAGACGTCCCCTGAACTCGTGATCTTTAATGGTCACGGCGACGATGACGCACTCTATGGTTACGACGGGACCAAGGCCATTGACACCGGGTCTTCCGGTGCACTCCGCGGAAAAATAATCTTTGCAAGAGCCTGCGGCGCAGTCAAAGGTCTTGGGAAAGCCGCTGTTGGCAACACGGCTGCAAAGCATTCATCGGCTACTCCGACTACTTCATGATCCCTTACGTCTATGGCTACGAGGCTACGCCATTGCGCGACCCTGCTGCCAAGCCGGTGCTTGAGATATCCAACTTGGTCGCAAAGCGCCTGCTAAAGCACTTGACAGTTTCTGAATCCGTCGGAGCAGCCAAGAAAAAAGCTTCAGAACTGATGTTTGAAATGCTCACCTCGGGCGAACCGTACGACGCGCCGGCATTCAAGGCAGCTTACCAGAACCACTTCAACCTGGAATTCGCCGGTGACCCGCAAGCAAAAGCCTGACGGTTCGAACAGAGTCACAGGTTAAAAGCATTTTTTTCTCTTTCACTGACTAGCCCTAAAACTCCGCCTGCGAACACACACAACTACTACATTACAGCAGCAGAGTCGCAGTTTGGGAACACATACAACCAGTCGCGAAGAATAACATTCAGCTAGGCAAACTCAATTACAGCCAGACTAGGGCAATAACCCTTAGTTGATTTAATGCTGATCACGCTTTTTGTAATTTGTTCGAAGACGCGATGAACGGGAGGAGGTCAAACCGGAGGCTCGTGTTATGCCCTGACGAGTCCGCGACATTCTTTTCAAAGCCGTTTCTTAAGTAGAAGTCAACCGACTTGGAATAAGCGTCAACTGAAACGAAGCGGCAGGATACTTCCTTCGACAACCCCTACGGCTTTGCCTATCACCATCCGCACCAGGAACGTGCCAACCCCGCGGCGCTGGAAATCGGGTATGACCGCCAAGCGGGCTATCTTTACTGCGGGATAATCCTTGTGCGGCTTGTCAATTCCGAACGAAGCCGAGCGTTCGGACGGGTCCAACCGTATCGCATCCATGCACACGCTGAAGAAGGCTATTGGATTGTTTCGATAGAGACAGACGTAAGTAGTGACAAGCGCTTTTTCCTGGTACGCCAAGGCGTCATTTTTGATGAAATCGTTGAGGTCCAAATCCAGGCAGTCAAAACCCTGGAACGTCAACCCAGAGTTGAGCCTGACAACCGAGAGCTCGTCAGGACTAACGGTTTGTTCTCTTACTGGCATAATCAAGTCACTTTAGAATTTGTGCTCAAGATACAACTCGTAACAACCCTTGATGAACGCAGCCATCTTTGGGTCAGGCTCCCGCTCTGCTTTGAGCGTAAGCTCCATGAAACGCTTTGCGTCCGCGCCCCTAAGTATCGGGGTTGGTTCAATAGCCAGTGCCATAACAAGAAGATTGCAGTTTCGACTATAAAAAGTGTTTCAGACCCCCTTTCCGCTGAATTGCCCAAGTGCCTTAAAATGCCACAAATGAAAACCACGACTACAATATTACAGCAAGCGAGTCGCAGTTTGGGAACGCTTACAACCAGTCAAGGACAATAACCTTAACGTGATGAGTGCGGCAAGTTGAACGCGCAACAACTGTAAGCTAAGGCAAAAGCTTTCGTCCTTACCCCCAAACAAAGGTCAACCAGCAAGTCAGTCTGCTCGCAACGAAGAAAAACCATTACCGGCATTCCAATTCCATCCCATAGGCAGAAATATATACTTTGGAAGCACTAAATAATCAAAGCGATTATTATGGTAAACAAAAATATAATCAGTAAAGGAAGGCAAAAAAGGGCATTCAATGGAACTTCCCTGGGCCCTTTAGAGTATGCTTTATTGGCGAAACTGGAACGTGACGGGGTGAAGTTTCTCAGCTTCAAACAGGCACTTGACGCGGTTCCGGGAACGGGCAGGCAAGTGATGCGCAACACCTTAAGCAAACTCGTTTCCAAGGGCCGCCTTCACAGGGTAAGAAAAGGCGAGTACCTGCTGGTGCCGCTCAAGGAAGAAGACTACGCGACGCAGGAGTTGGCTCTTGTCCCCCGTTATTACCCCGAAGGTTACGTCTCGTTCCTGTCGGCTTTGAAGTATCACGGCTTGACTACGCAGCTGCCTGTGGTAATCCAAGTTGTTGTCACAACACCCCAAAGAAAGCACGTTTTCCAGGACACCAAGTACGAGCCAGTCCGTTTAGCAAGCCGCTACTACCTCGGCTACAAGGTCATTCCTATTGCAGGTGAGGAGATTAGGATTGCTACAAAAGTAAAGGCAATACTGGACTGTCTTTTACACCCCGAGTATTGCGGCGGGATAGGCGAAGTCTGCAAGGCAATCAAGGAAGCACATAGGACGCTCGACTGGAAGTCCATCGCACAACTACTAAACCGGATGGGAAACAGTGCAATAGAAAGAA
>JBAZHM010000055.1:0-8367 GCA_041652355.1 Candidatus Micrarchaeia archaeon
AAACTGGACGCGCCAAAGAAATACATCGGACGCCGGGCTTACGTTATCATCCTAAAAAAGTAACACCAATATTGACGCAAAGCCAGCCCTCTCTAAACCTTTAAATCGCTGCGAGTTCAATATTATTCATGGACTTGGACGACAAACAACCAGATCTAACTACTTCTTTTGTTTCGGTATTTTCAAGCAGATATGGCTCCCAGCAGATGCGCGAAACCTTCTCAGACTGCCAGGCTAGGCTTTCAATGCGAAAGGTCTGGTGCGCGCTTGCAACCGCCCAGAGCAAGGCCGGGCTCTTTTCAAAAGACGAATTAGCTGATGTTCTGGCTCATTGCGAGAAAATAGACGTTTCAAGGAGCTTGGAAATCGAAAAGGAGACCGGACACGACGTTGTGGCTGAAATCCGGTGCTTCTCCGAGCAGTGCCGAAAAGGCGGGAAAAAAATCCATCTTGGCGCTACAAGCGAAGACATCCTGGGAAATGCACAGATTCTCCAGCAAAAGCAGGCTCTTGCAGTCATCAAGTTCCGGATTATCGAAGTCCTTGGCATCCTTGGAAAAATTATCGAAGAGAACGCAGGAAAGCCCTGCATGGCCTACACTCACATCCAGCCTGCGGAACCCACGACCATTGGTTACCGATTCTCAGCCTATGCGCAGGACTTGCTTGCAGATTTGGAAACAATCGAAAGTCTTGAAAAGAACCTGAAAGGTAAGGGGTTCAAGGGTGCGGTCGGAACCTCAGCATCATACTCCGAAGTCCTCAAGGGCACGAAACTAAACCCAAGCCAGATGGAAGAGCTTGCGATGAAGCAGCTTGGCTTGAATGCTTTCGAAGTCTCCACCCAAACATATCCCCGCAAGCAGGACTACACTCTTCTCTGTGCATTGTCACAAACTTCGCAATCACTTGCAAAGATGGCCCTTGATTTTCGCATCCTCCAGTCGCCGATGTTCGGCGAGCTTTCCGAGCCATTTGGCAAAAAGCAAGTTGGCTCAAGCGCGATGCCGTTCAAGCGCAACCCGATTGCCAGCGAGAAGATTTGTTCGCTATCCCGATTTGTGCAGGCAATGCCCCAGACTGCAATTGAGAATGCCTCGAATGCCATCTTGGAGCGTACTCTTGATGACTCTGCCAACCGCCGGATTGCAATTCCTGAGGCTTTCCTTGCCCTTGACGAGATGCTCCTGACTGCAAACAAAATCCTTTCAGGGATCGTAATCAACTACGACAAGATTGGAAAGAATTTCTCAGACTACTCGCAATTCTCCGGTACCGAAATACTTCTTGCCGAACTTGCACGCAAAGGAGCTGACCGGCAGGTTATGCACGAGGTCATCCGCGAGGCATGCATGAAAGCGTGGGATGCGGTTAAGCAAGGAAAGCCGAACCCGCTGGCTGACATTTTGCACTACGACATCCGCATAACCAAGTACATCAAGCCTGCTGACATTCCTACGCTACTTGACGCATCTGCACACACCGGCCTGGCAAAGGAAAAGGCGGTTGCGATGGCAAGGAAAATCAATTCAATTGTGGCAGCGCAGGCAAAAGCCGTTTCGGCTAAGTCAACTGCTAAAAAGTAAAAGAAAAAATCAGCACAAAAAAGAATTTGTTTTTACATTTGTGAAGTGAATCATTCCATTATGACCAAGAAAGAATATCGAATAGGGACAATCGGCAGCCATACTGCACTGCAGATTTTCAAGGGAGCGCACGACGAGGGCTTCAAGACAACCGCGCTCTGCCGCAAGGGAAAGGAAAGGCTTTACACCGAGTTTTACAAGCACCTTACTGACAAGGCCATTGTTGTTGACAACCTTTCCGAGTTCCCGAAAATCGAGCCCCAGCTCATCAAGGACAACACCATCCTAATTCCGCACGGCTCGTTTGTAGCCCACCTAGGAATGGAACAGAACCGCAACATCAAGGCAATGTACTACGGCAACAAGAAAGTGCTTGACTGGGAGTCCGACAGGCTCAAGCAGCTTGAGTGGATGAAAAACGCGGGGCTTAATGTCCCAAAACAGTTCTCAAAAGCAAGCCACATTGACCGGCCCGTTATAATCAAGCTCTTTGGCGCAGCAGGCGGCCGGGGTTACTTTTTATGCAAGAATGAAAAAGATTTCAACGAGCAGGAAAGCCGCGTCAAGGGAAGCGACTTTGTAATCCAGGAGTACATAGTAGGAAACACTGTTTACATCCACTACTTCTACTCGCCGCTTACCGGAAAGCTCGAAGTCACAAGCATCGACCGCCGGTACGAGACTAACGTGGACTCGCTTGGACGCATTCCGCTCCGAAACCAGAAGAACATTGACATCGAGCCGTCCTTTGTAGTCATCGGCAACTATTCTCTTGTGCTTCGAGAGTCAATGCTGCAGGAAGCCTACGAGATGGGCGAGCGCGTAGTCGCATACTCAAAGAAAATCGCCGGGCCAAAAGGATTGTTCGGCCCATTCTGCCTTGAAACAGTGGTCACTCCTGACTTGAAGTTCTACGTAATAGAAATTTCCGCACGCATTGTAGCAGGGACCAACCTGTTCATCAGCGGTTCTCCATACTCGGATTTGATGTACGGTACTCCGATGAGCACCGGAAGGCGCATTGCTGTTGAAATCAAGAATGCAATCAACCAGGAAAGGCTGGATGAAATACTAGGGTAATTTTTTGACGGTGAAATTTCAAATGAAAGACGCTTCCAAACTCATCGACTCAAAAAAACCGATTACTGTTGCAGTGCTCGGCTCCCATTCCGCACTTGAAGTGTGCGCCGGAGCAAAGGCAATGGGATTCAAGACGCTTGTAGTCTGCGAGAAAGGGCGCGATTCGGTTTATTCAGAGACTTACAAGACCCGCAAGGAAGGCGAACGCACTCTTGGGGTTGTTGATGAGGTTCTCCTTCTGGACAAATTCTCAGACATCCTCAAAAAAGACGCCGTCTCCGCCTTGCAGAAACGAAACTCAGTCTTTGTGCCGCACCGCTCGTTCCAAGTCTACACCAACTTCAACTACGATGCGATTGAGAAAGACTTTGCAGTGCCGATTCTTGGCTCGCGCAATCTTCTCCGTGCTGAAGAGCGCACCCAACCGCGCAACCAATACTACCTGATGCAAAAAGCAGGCGTGCGTTTTCCAAAGCAATTCAAATCCGCCTCCGAAATAGACCGGCTTTGCATAGTAAAAGTAAGCGAGGCCCAGCGCACATTCGAGCGCTCGTTCTTTTTTGCCTCAAACGCAAAGGATTTTGAAAAGATTTCCGCTGAGAAAATTAAGAAAGGCGAGATAACAAAAGCCGCCTTGGACTCTGCAGTAATCGAGGAATTCATCATCGGCGTCCCAGTCAACTTCAATTACTTTTACTCTCCACTGTCAGGCCGGACGGAAATCTTGGGCACTGACGCCCGCCGCCAGACTAGCATCGATGGCTTCCTGCGTCTTCCAGCTGGCTTGCAGCAGAAAGTTTCGCAATTCATGTCGCCCTCTTTCGAAGAATCCGGGCACTATGCAGTAACCATCCTCGAGTCTATGGTCGGCCAGTGCCAGGAGATGGGTGAAAAGTTTGCCGCAGCTTGCCAGAAGGAATACGCTCCGGGTATAATCGGGCCTTTTGCCTTGCAGTGCGCAGTCCTACCCGGCCCGCCCAAGAAAGTGGCAGTAGTTTTTGACGTTTCTATGAGGATGCCCGGCTCTCCAGGAATACAGTTCACTCCCTACACAGGCTACCTTTACGGCGAGCAGATGAGTGCAGGAAAGCGACTTGCATACGAGCTGCAGCGTGCTGTGAAAGAAAAGAGACTGGATGAAATCCTTACTTGAGTATTGGAGAAAGAAACTTAGTTCGTTACCGGTATCTCAAGCGTTGTTATTAGTTTTGTGCCTTGGCGACCCCTAATTTCTTTCATCTCGCTTGGAGTCATGCATTCCAAGTGAAGTTCGAGCGCTTCCTTAAGATTAGCAAGTGCCTTGTTCATGCTATCTCCCTGTGATGCCACATCCAAATCGGGGCACCAAGCGGAAAAAGAATCCGCCTCGGGAAAAACCACTACTGAAAAACCAAGTATTTTCATATACTATAACTATGCCCGCTTTGCTTAAATAATTGTTTTCCATATATAACCTGAATAGCTGAGTGTATGAAACTACCTGTTGTCTCAGGAAAGGAAGTAGTCAAAGCGCTACTTTCACAGGGCTTTTCAATAAGGCGGCAGAAAGGCAGCCACGTTCACCTGACAAAAACACAAGGCATTTGAACCCTCCATGTCACCATCCCAATCCACAGCAATAAGGACCTTAATCCGTTCGTACTCCGGTCTATTGCCCGCCAAGCAGGTTATTCTGCCGAAGACTTCAGCCAATTGTTTTAAGCAACGGTCTAATTTCAGTTGCAGGCAATCGAATTTTAACTCCCTCATTCTATATTTTTCTTAGAGATGCCTTATTTTATGAATCAAAAACCCTTTCCAAAACCCCACTCAACAGTAATCGTAGGCGCCCAGTGGGGCGACGAGGGCAAAGGAAAGATTGTGGATGTGCTTGCTGAGAAAAGCGACATAGTGGTACGCTACCAGGGCGGCCCGAATGCGGGGCACACAGTAATTGTTGGCGACAAGAAGTTCAAGTTGCACTTATTGCCCTCGGGTGTCATCCGCGGCAAGCGCTCGCTCATCGGAGCCGGAGTAGTTCTTGATCCGCTTGCGCTCAAAGCTGAGATAGAGGAAGTCCGCGCAGCAGGAGTGAAAATTACTCCAAAAGAGCTTGGAATTGCCTACCGCACCCCGCTTATCCTTCCAACTCACCGGCTTTTGGATGGCATGCAGGAAGAGTCCAAGAAAGGAAAGGCAGTTGGCACCACCAAGCGCGGAATCGGTCCCGCATACTCCGACCTTGCACTGCGTACTGCTTTGATGTTTTCAGATATTTTTGCAAAGGACTGGTCAAAGAAGCTTGAGAACGCGATATTCGCCCACGAGGAAATCCTTGAGAAGATGTTCCAAATCAAGATTGACAGCCTGTGCCGCAAGTCCGTAAAGGAGCTTGAGGCAATCCCGCCTTACTTTGATGGCTTCCAGGCGAATGTAAATCTCGAAGTCACTGATGCGCTTGATGATGGAAAGAAAGTCCTTTTCGAGGGCGCACAAGGCGCCCTTTTGGACAACTCCTTTGGAACTTACCCGTTCGTCACTTCCTCCCATCCGATTGCAGGCGGTGCTTGCGTCGGAGTTGGCGTGCCTCCCCGTTCAATTGACCGGGTTGAGGGCGTGGTCAAGGCGTATTGCACTCGGGTAGGCTCCGGTCCTTTTGTGACTGAGCTTTCAGGAAAAGTTGCTGACGAGTTGAGAGATAAGGGCTGCGAGTTCGGCACCACCACCGGCAGGCCGCGACGCACTGGATGGCTTGACTTGGTCGCATTGCGCTTTTCACATAGGCTGAACGGCTTTGCAGGTATGCACATTACCAAGCTTGACGTTTTAGGCGGACAGCCTGAGCTTTCGTACTGCAATTCTTACGAAATTGATGGAAAGAAAGTCACGGAGTACCCTGCTGACCCGATTGCAACTGAAAATGCAAATCCAGTTTACCAAAAGATGGCTGGATTTGAGGACTTGGATGAAGCAGGCTGGGCAAAAATTGCCAAGGAAGGAAAAACCAAGGGCTTGGATGCGCTTCCAAAGAACGCAATCACGTACGTAAACAAAATTAGCGAGCTTTCCGGAATACCCATCATTTCGGTTTCAGTCGGGCCTGAGCGCGAGTCAATTATTTTTGCAAAATAGACAATGAAAATCATCAGGGATGAATATGGGAAAACTCAAGGAACTCAACCCAATAGAGCCAGTCTATCAGACTAACATCGAAGGAGCGAAGCTTCTTGCACGCGGAAAAGTCCGCGACGTGTACGACGCAGGGGACGAAGTAGTCTTGGTTGCCACTGACCGGCTTTCCGCATTTGATGTGGTTTTTGACGACCCGATTCCACAAAAGGGCGCTGTTCTCAACCAGATTGCAGCATTCTGGTTTGAAAAGACAAAAAACATTGTGGAGAATCACTTCATTTCAACTGATGTTTCAACATTCCCAAAGCCGTTTTCCGATTATCCTGATTTGCTCAAAGCAAGGTCAAGCTTGGTCAAGAAGACGACTCCCATTAGGTTGGAGTGCGTGGTGCGCGGATACCTTTCGGGTTCAGGCTGGTCAAGCTACCGCGACTCGGGCGAAGTCTGCGGGATAAAATTAAGAGCTGGTTTGAAAGAGTCGGAGAGGCTCGACGAACCCATTTTCACTCCAACCACAAAAGCAGATGTTGGCCATGACGAGCCCGTAAATGAGTCGAATGCCAAGGAAATAGTTGGCAGCACCGAGACTTTTGAGACGCTTAAGGAATACTCGATCGCCCTTTACAAGTTTGCCTCGGACTTTGCTGCAAAGAAGGGAATCATAATCGCGGACACAAAATTTGAATTCGGCACGATTGATGGCAAAATCATTCTCATTGACGAGGCGCTTACTCCGGACTCTTCAAGGTTCTGGCCTGCCGAACTTTACGCTCCGGGCGCAAACCCGCCTTCATATGACAAGCAGTTCGTGCGCGATTACGTTTCTTCGATTGGCTGGAACAAAAAGCCTCCTGCTCCGAAGCTTCCACAGAACGTAATTGACCGGACGACTCAGAAGTACTTGGAAGCCTATGAGAAGCTGACTGGACAAAAATTAGACTGATTGGTTGCAATGGCCACTATTTCCTACGAAGATTTTTCAAAAGTCGACATGCGCACAGGAAAAATCATCCAAGTCGAGGACTTCCCGCAGGCAAAAAAGCCGGCTTACAAGGTCAAGGTTGACTTCGGCCCGGAAATTGGCATCAAATGTTCCAGCGTGCAAGCCACCAACTATTCCAAGGAAGAGCTTACAGGAAAAACTGTCATCGGAGTTGTGAACTTTCCTCCAAAAAACATCGCGGGTTTCCTATCCGAAGTCCTGCTTTTAGGCGTTCCTGGAGAGGATGGAAATTTGTCGCTACTTAGCCCAAGCAGGCCCGCCAAGGTTGGCGGGAAAGTTTATTGACTTATTTTTTCCTTTTATAACCCGGCTTTGCGTCAATATTGGTGTTACTTTTTTAGGATGATAACGTAAGCCCGGCGTCCGATGTATTTCTTTGGCGCGTCCAGTTTGGCGGAAGTGCCGAATTTCGTGATCACTTTTTCGTATACTAATTCAACTTTGTCTTTCAAAACAAAATCTCCTTCTTTCACTTCGATTTGACGAGCCATAACCACACCACCACTAAGATATCTATAGATATCTTAATAAATGTTTGCTTCTAATAGATTATCCGTGGAACGGAAAGCCCAAGCGGACTTGCGCGAAACAATCCGGCAACTCAAAGAACGTGAATTCACCTACGTCCCACGCGAGGAAAAAGCCATCGACTGGCACGCGTATAACGAAGCACAACTAAATGATTTGCGATTTTTCCTAACGCAAACTCGTGAACTCGTAAACAAAGCCGCTGATTTGCTTCCGAAGAAAACGCGGAGCGCCGGGCGCCCCGCGAAAGAAGCGGCGGACGTCGCTAAAGCCATTCTTTTAATGGAATACTTGAAACTCTCCGAACGAGCGGCCAGTACTTGGACGTGGGTATTCAAAGAAAAACTCGGCATCACGGAGGACTTGTCACCACGAACCATCGGTCGTGGTTTCGAGAACCCCGACGTGATTTACATCCTAGAACGCCTATTCGAATGGACGGCGAAAGCGTTCGAAGACGCAGAAAAACACGTTGCCATCGACGCGACAGGCGTAAGCGAATCCATCAAACAAAATTACGAGTCAACCAAATCAGCAGACCACGAAAAAGCCGAAGGCTTTTTGAAATTGAGCTTGGCTATAGGAACAGAGTGTCACGGCATCAGCGCGTACGCGCTGTCGCGAGACCGGGCGGACTCGCCGTTCTTCGCCCCGTTATTGCAACAAACTAGGGCGCTTTGGCGGAACGTGCTTGACGCTTCGGCTGACGCGGGTTATTTGTCTCGGGCGAATTGTCAAGCTGCTGCAGACGTGAATATCATGCCGTACATTTTTCCAAAGACCGGCGTCACGTTGAATCAAAAGGGTTATCCCGCGTGGAAATCAATGCTGTTGGGTTTGACTATTGACACTCAAGCGTGGTTGTTTGGGTATCATTTGCGCAGTAATGTGGAAACTGTGAATAGTTGTTTGACGAGGCGGTTTGGAAAACTTTCCTGTCACAAAAACGAATGCAAAGAAAATGAAGAGTTAACTCGTTTGATCCTACATAATCTGCGTCAAATGAACACTGCCTGGTTTGAAGGCAAAGTAACCCTCAAACCATTTTGACGCAAAGCC